>JBATDO010000176.1:0-22572 GCA_049663505.1 Sphingorhabdus sp. | reverse complement strand
GTGCCAGCGTCGGCGTCGCTACCAACAGCGAGGGCAGCACTGCCATCCCCGTCATCGGCCCACGTCCTTTGCGCCAAAATAATGCCATCCCCGTCCCTCCTCATCGGTTTGTAATCTTGTCGGTGCGTTGGTACATTGACGACAGAGTCACAGAAGGGTATTTCAGTGCAAAAAGAGGGGATTTGAGTGCAGCATGCATTGGCGCCATTGCGGCAGGACAGGCGAATTGGTTCTGTTCGGCGATCCGCTCCGGCGTCCGCGGTTGTCGCACTCCTCGACGCGCTAGAGGCTGTGGGCGGCGACTGCGACGCCGCGCTGAAGGCAGCGGGCCTTCAGCATCTGGCTGGGGAATTACGTGAGGCGCGGATAGAGCAGGTGCCGCGCTCCGCTTTTGCCAGCTTCGCGCAGGAAGCAGTACTAACCTTTGAGGAGCAGAGCTGCCTGCGTGACCGTCGGCCGCGTTTTCCGGTCTCCCAACTCAAGATGCTGTGCCATCTGATGTCGGCCTGCCCGACACTTGACGTCGGCATTCGTATGGCCATCGACTTTCACGCGATGGCGATTGGCGAGCGTTGGGCTATGGGCCTGACGGTCAACAACGATCGCGCCACCTTCTCTATGAATATACCCTACGAGGAACGGACCGTGGGTGATCTGCTTGTGTTGATGTACGGACTCACCACTTTTCATCGCCTGTTTGGCTGGTTCACCGGGGAGGAACTAACGCTTTTATCTGTGCAACTCTGCTTTCCAGCGGCTCTTGAAGAGCCGGCATTGAACGAATTGCTTCAGATGAAACCGGTGTTTGATGCGAGCGAAGACAGCTTCTCGTTCCCTGTCTCTACACTGAGCCGTCCAATTGTGCGCGGTTACGCAGATATCGAACGACTGTTCATGCTGTTCCCCTTCGATCTCCTGCCGCCGGACTATGGTGACGGACGAATTGTCGACTTGATCCGCTTTGCCATGCGCGCTGGCTTCGCCCGGCGTGAAGCTGTGCCCGGAATGGCGCGTCTAGCGGAAATGTTCGGACTGACTCCTTCGACGCTTCGGAGGCGCATCGCCGACGAAGGTACGACCCTGATCGCGCTGCGTAAGGCTTGCCGCATGGAGGCCGCCCTCGACCTGCTTCAGGGATCGACCCTCAGCGTCAAGGAAATTGCTGCTAGGGTCCAGTTCAACGACACCGCCACCTTCCGTCGCGCGTTCCGTGCCTGGTCCGGTAAGTCGCCCTCCGCTTTCCGCAACACGGGAACGGAGAAATAAATTGCCTCCTAGGAAGTTGAGGTGCTCCAGGTGCGCCACGCGAACTCACAAACCTTTGCTGAATCCCGCTCCAAACACGCTGACTAAGGAATATAGTGCCACCGCTTCTCTGATGTGTCATTATCGCCGGTCGCTGGCGAAACTCTGCCAACCTTTGACGGAGTGCTCAACAAGCTGAACCGGACCGGGATTGTCAGAGGCCCTAACGCCTGAGTAGAAGGGCCAACTATGAACAAGACAACGAACGAATCGAAAACCAAATCAACGGATTCATTTCAGTTGTTCGGCTGGCGCTTGTCAGGACAGGCACAGGCTGCACTAGTCGCGGCGCTCCTCGCAGTGGTCGGCAGCATAGCCACATTGGCATATTCCGAGTGGCGCACCGATGTTAATGGTCAGATCACCGCCTCACGGCAAGCTGCTAATGAATATGAAGATCTTGGCGATGTACCGCGGCGGGCGGGCGAGTTTATTCGCACCCAAAACGAAGGCTCTCCTGAAGATGTCAGAGCAGTGGCCCGGGTATTACGCTCCATGATGATTGCCCTCACCAATGAACGTTACACAGTGGCTCAATTTCAAGGCGCTATTGGAGGGCGGGCAAAATATTGGCAACGCGCTTTCGTGATTTTATCTAGCAAACAATCGCCTGTCTCCATTCACTTTAGCCTAGGCGAAAGTGAAATTTTCAAATCACTGGCAAGAGATTTGGAAGTTGCCGTCCGTCCAGAGGGCAGTGGATTTGGAACAGCGTCGGCAGAGAACGCTGCCGCTGCTCAGGATAGGTTGAACCTGCCGTCCTATCATTGATCGTATATCTCGCTGATAAATGACGGGTCCTACCTGTAGCCTTTCAGTGTGCAGAGCGGTGGGGAGCTCCGACAAAAAAGCACCATACAGAATATTCGGGCATGCGGATTGGTACAGGTCCGGTTGCCAATGCCCATGACAGCGTGTTCATTAGGCTGTTGGCTAAAAAATCTAGTCGAACGAGGGACCAGGTTGTTGGCCTGGCGTTCTGCTTCTGCATTTCGGCCTGCCGGCGCGGGACTGGAATACCGCGATCATCTTGTGGCCATCTATGGGACGTGTTGAACATGGGGGCGGTCTGTCGGAGTTTACCGAATACGATGATCCATGACTTACAAACTCAACGTGACCGTTGTGAAAATATGTATACCAATGCTTCGCCCGAGCATCGTTGTAGCGATTATCTGCGCGCGGATGATGGGGTGTGGCGGGCGAATTGTTAATGCCTGTTGCCTGTGGCGCAGCAACGGTGTCTTTTGCCTCAGTCGGTGCTTGGCTGTATTCTATGAACACCCGAGTGCCAAAATCTCTCGTAGTTACATATGTGTAGGAATGTACGGACTTGTGGGACATCTTTGACATTGCCGGTAGCCAACCAGAACGATGAATCCAATGACCAAGAAATATCGCGATATTCAGCGCAGGCTCAAGGTACTGCGCCAAGTCAACCAGGGTTCTGTCTCCCTTGATCGCTACTGGTGGTACCTTGGCCTTGAATGCCGGAGTGTATTTCCGGCGGATACGCTTCGTTATGATGCCTCGTGATGCGCGGCAATAACGCCGCTGTCAGGCAGACTGTCCACTTATCCTATTATCCAGATTCATAAGGCCACCTTTCTTCGAAATGCCTGGCCTGTTCAATAGCAGGCCAGGCAAGTTTCTCTGTGCGCGAAGCCCTCTGGGGACTGAATTCTCACTTACATAATTAGAATTTCACGCCAACAGAAATGCCGTAAGTGCGTGGCTCGCCGTAATACCCGCCAGCATATCCAAGCTGAGCAAAGTCAATAGCGCGGAGAAAGTCATGGGCATTTGTCAGGTTTTTCACCCACAACATTATACGCCCCTCACCCCCTCCGAACGGAAGCTTCTCAAGCGACAGTTGTGCATCAATAACATCACGCGCGTCTGATTTGAGAAGGTCGTTGAACGGCGACTGTATAGAGCTGGCGAAATTATAACGCCCATCTTCATGCGTATAGGCGATACGACCGACCATTTCGGCATTGGCGGCACCAATTGGAAAACGACCGTTGAGAGCAACATTAGCCGTCATCGGAGCAGTATATGTTGGACGCACAACAGTTGCGATGTTTATCGGCGGAGCTCCGGGAGTAGTAGGTTGCCCGGCCAAAAAAGTCTTAGTTTTGACATCAACGTAACCGATCGTGCCGTCAATTGTGAAATTATCGGTCAAAGCTGCCTGTAAATCGGCCTCAATGCCCGTGTAAGTTACCTTGCCAGCATTACCGATTCGGGTCGCAAAGGTTCCTGGAGGCGCATCTTGGACAGGGATCAGGACGGCAAGGTCATCATATTCGTTATAATATCCAGCGATATTAAAACGAACGCGCCGGTCAAAAAGTTCGGATTTTAATCCCACTTCATATGATGTTACTGTTTCCGGCTTGAAGTTACCTAGGGTCGTCGTTCCGGCGATGGCTGGATCCTGGGCATTGAAACCCCCTGAGCGATAGCCGGTTGCGGCACGTGCATACATGCTGATATCCGGTGTAAATTCATATCGAGCCATTGTATTCCAGGTTAATTTTTTAAAACTATCCGCGCCCGATTCAATTGCAGCAAGTGGTGCCTCACCATTTTGTAAGCGCATCATGTTTTTGTTGTCCCATGTATAACGCGCTCCAACGGTCAAGCTAAGCGGGCCATCGCGCCCGCCGGGATACCCGGTTACCTGCCCGTATACTGCTTTTGACTCGTTGGTTGCTATGTATCGTAAATTTGCAAGCGTTACGAACGCTCGATATTGGGCGGGATTTTCAGCAACGAAAGCTCCGCCAAGTGGACCGAAATTTTCCATGAAAATTTCGTTTGTGTCGAGCACAAAAGCGCTGTTTTGATGGTCGTTTTCTGATCCCTTTTCCCAAAAGTAAAAGCCTCCGACGACCCAGTCCATGAAACTGGTGTCCCCAGATATTTCAACCTCGGTACTGAATTGTTTGTGCTTTCTGGTGTTGTAATTGCTGAAGAAATCCTGAGTTGTCGTAGGAACGGTCAGACCAGCTAAATATGCGGCATCTCCAGCTGGAAGAATGAATTGCAGAAGGCTCTCCGGTAAGCCATTGAGAAAGGTGGCTTCGGTAAATTGCGGACCTTTGATTGTTCCAATGCCGTCAAGATCGGTGCCTGTTTCAACAATGGTCGCGTGGCGGTAACCCGCCGTCATCTTGACAGAAAAGGCATCAAAATCATTCTGAATCTGGAGATTATGCCCCCAAGTTTTGTCTATTGCCGTGGCGGCCGAATTAGCACATATTTTATCGCGGTATTCACGGGATGGGATACCGAGTTCGGCGCAGCCAGGTTCCAAAAATATCGCATTCGCCAAAAATCCTGCCACGGGGGCCTGTTGTGTCGCAACAACTTCCTGTCCTGCAATAATGAGAGGTGGATTAAATGAGCCGTCGGCGACATGTGTAAGTTGAAATTTTACCGGGTTACCGCTGACCCTGGACCAGTCAAAAATATACTTGATACTACCGCTGTCGGCAAGTTCTGCGAGCGCAGCGGCCCTGATTGCATCGGAATTGTATGAACCAGGGTCAATTGATTTCCTTGGCTCCAAGAGATTGTCGATTGTCCCGTTCCGCTGGCTATGCGCGTACCCAAAGCTGGTCTTTAAACTTCCAAACATCTGACCCGGATCGACAGAAATCCTGCCGTTCCATGCATCGTAGTTGCCGTAACCTCCCTCAACGGCTAGCCGGAAGTTCGTGGAGGGTTCGCGAGAAATAAAACTTATCGCCCCGCCAGTGGTATTGCGACCAAATAACGTGCCTTGCGGGCCGCGCAGAACTTCCACACGATCAATGTCCATGACACCCATGCCCGTCGCACTGGACCGTGCAAGATAAATGCCGTCAATGTAAACAGCGTTGGCCAAATCAAGCCCGAAGGTTTCTTGAGATCCGGACGAGATGCCTCGTAAGGAGATCACCGACGCTGAGTGGTTCGTTGTGGATTGCGTGACAGTAAGATTTGGCGCGAGGCCTGTGAGATCCTGTGTATCGGTGATTTGAAGCTGTTGTAGCTTTTCGCTGCTGATCGCGCTTATAGCTATGGGAACTTCCTGCAAATTCTGCTCTCGCTTCTGTGCGGTGACAACTATGACGTCAAGACCGGCGGAGGTTGGCAATTCCTGATCTCCCTGTGCAAGCACGACGGTATGTCCGGAGATCAGTGCAGCAGAAGCCAATAGACGTATCACAAGACTGGTCGTTGACATTATTCTCTTCCTTTCAAATTTTGCCACAAGGCAGGATGTTTAATGCATCATATGTTGCATAAACAGCAGGAAATGATTTAATAGTCAAGCTGCGCGCCTCGGCTCACGTTATGAAACGTATTTTTAGCGTCTCAAAATTACGAATATTTGGTATCTAAGGGTAACATTGAGATATTTTGCGTTATATCCAGACCAAAGTGTGGTGGCGTATGAACCGGCTGGTGGTACCACGCTAGTGGTCGGCGAAAGGAGAACGGCATGATTTTTATAAATATCGCGTTGCGGAGCTTCGCATTGTGACGACAGAATCGGAGAAATTTTCACCAAAGCGCAGGCAGCTGCTTGTTGGCACCGCTATTGCGGGATTCGCCGCCGCTGCGGGCATGGTATGGCCCAAAAAATGGAAGCCCCTGCTAGACGGCGACATTGCTGCAACAACGGCCCACGACCTATTTGATCGCGGGTTAGTTCCGGTGAACATGAGCGGTTGGACAATCCCAGAGGGTGTCCAGTCGGACTACCCCTCGCTTCAAAACAGTATCAGCGTCGATATCGTTATCATCGGAGCAGGATTGGCGGGCACATCGCTTGCACTTCATCTTACGGAATTGGGTGTGCGTGTTGCTGTTCTTGAGGCAAGACAACCTGGATGGGGTGCTTCCGGTAGGAATGCAGGGCATGTCTTGCCTGTACTGAAAGACATGTCCGTTCTGTCGAGTTTTCCTGATGAGGGTAAGCAATTTCTCGAACTCTTTCGTGAGCATCACACGATCCCTTTTGATCTTTCCGAGAAATATCAAATTGATTGTGATGCGGTAAAATCCGGATATCTGAACGCCATGGTCGGGGACGGTGCGTTGGAAGATTTCAGAAATGAAATGTCGTATCTTGAAAAGTCAGGAATGCAAAAACTTGAGACTGTTGCAGGCGAAGACATGACTCGACTGACAGGTTCGAAACACTGGACGCACGGTTTGATTTATCCCGATGGCGGCCGGGTGAATCCTTATCTGCTCAGCAATGGCATGGCGAAGACCGCGATAAAATTGGGTGCAAAGATATTTGCAAATAGTGAAGCACTGGAAATTCACCAGGTGCAAAAAAAATGGCGCGTAAACACCGCCAATGGCAGCGTCACCGCTGACCGCGCGGTTTTCTGCACGAATGCTTATCCAACCGCGATTGTACCAGAATTTGCCAACAGCTTCTATCCGCTGACCGCTTATGCATTAACAACAAAAACTTTGTCAGCAGACGCGTGTGCCACAATAATGCCCGGCGGACAGACTCTGGCGCAAGTACCCATTGACCTCAATCCGCTCGTAAAGGACCGCCATAACCGATTAATTCTTTCTTCCATACCGAACATTTCTAAACCCGAGGACGCGGTATGGCACTTTAGGAATCAGCTGGATTGGCTCCACAATATTTGGCCAAGCACAAAGGACATGGATATTGAACTTGAGACTTATTGGACGGGCCGGGTTGCAATGCGCGATGTTGAATTCCCCGGTGTTTATGAAGCGCAGCCAGGCGTTTATGGATTGATGCATTTCAATGCTTGGGGCAATGTCATGGCACCGCTAATGGGCAAGTTATTTGCCGAAGGTCTTGCTTCCGATATGATGGACAAACTGCCATTTCCGATTGGAAAAGCTGAACCTGTATCGAATCCGGGTAAGCAGGACCGGAATATTCGTCAATGGATGATACCCGCAGCGCGCCAAGCGCAGAGCTGGGGGATATTATAGGCGGGGTGCGCAACAACCCGTGTTGACAAACTGCGGACCCAGTCTATTTGCTTAAATGCAACATATATTGCATTAAGGGATCCCGATGACACGCTCAGATATAGTACATTTTTCGGTTAGCGATCCGGTAACTGATATGGCGGCCGAATTAAATAAAAAAGGCGTTGTGATCGTTGATGGCTTTCTGCGTCGCGATGCACTTGACAGATTCAATAATGAACTGACGCCCTTGCTGGAGGGACAGTCAACTGTCCGTCCATTTATGAACGAACACATAGCAGGTTTTTTTGGGGATCGGACGCGTCATCTCACCGGGCTTCCTGCAAAGTCGGATGTGTTTGCGGAAGAGGTGCTTTGTCACCCCGTTTACATGGGTGTCTGCGACAATATTCTTGGACCAAATTGTGGATCGTTCCAGCTAAACTTGGCCCATATCATTGATCGCGGACCGGGCGGTCAACGGCAACCACTACACCGGGATGAAGACATATGGCCGCGTATCGGGGACGGGAAAACTGCACTTATGCTGGCTTCTATTCTGGCGCTGGGTGCATTTACGCCCGAACTCGGCTCTACGCTTGTTGTTCCAGGAAGTCATGTTTGGCCCCGTGATCGCAAGGCTAAACCAGATGAGATAGTGGCGACCCAAATGGAACCTGGCTCAGCTCTAATTTATGTTGGCTCGACGCTGCATGCAGGCGGAGCCAATTCCCGTCCGCTAGAATGGCGGCGGGCCATGCACATAAGCTATTGTGTAGGATGGCTACGAACCGAAGAAAACCATTGCCTTGCGACACCAATCGAAAGGGCGCGCTCTCTTCCTATAAACGCACAAGCATTATTAGGGTTTGGCGCCCACGACGCAATTAAGCTTGGTTATGGATATCTTGGTAGTGTTGATTTGCAGTGTCCGATTGACCTACTTGCTTCTGGTGAGCTGTGAACGCACTTAAATGAGTGAATCTTCCCTTTCGGCGTGTGGTTCGCGCGACCCCGAACTCTCGATGAGGCGGGGCTGGTATGCGGTTGCAGGGGTATCGATTATCAGCTTTTTGGTTATTGGAACCACCTTAGCATCATTGGGCGTATACCTGCCAGAATTACAGTCCGCATTCCAGTGGACGGAACAGCAAATCGGTATAATCACAACCGCGCTTCTCGTCGGCATGAGCTTTGCCAATATTGCTGCCGGATGGATCCTGGATAAGATCGGGCCATGCAAACTGATCGTCGGTGGAATTTGCATCACTGCTGGCGGATTGATCTCAGGCAGCCTCGCGAACAGCCTTGTACATCTTGTGATCGCGATGGCCGTTGTCGGAGGGGGCGTCGGTGCGGCCACTATTGTGCCAGGCGCCACGGTCATCAATCGCTGGTTTGTTCGTCGCCGCGGGATCGCAATGGCTTTTTTTATCGGTTCGATTGTCTTAGCAAGCGCTGCCATTCCCCCCGTTGCAGAACTGCTCATTCGAGGAGCCGACTGGCGCTCTGCGTTCCTGATATCTGGTGGCGCAGTTGGAACGGTCGGTCTGGCACTTTCTGCGCTGGTTCGCATGCCGTCCGATCAACCCAATGAGATTTCATTCAACATTACAGATGCAAAAATCGAACATAATCTCTCCGGAATTTCTGTTCGAGACGGTTTGGGCTACACGCGTTTCTGGCTTTTGACACTCGCTCTTACACTTTTACAACTGAGTATAAATGGTATTCTCTACAACGTGATTTTGTATTTTATCGCCGAAGGCTTCAGCTCGGGACAAGCCGTGTCAATTTACAGCATTGCCAATTTATGCGGCTTACCAGGGTTGTTTATTTCAGGCGCATTGGCGGATCGCTTCGGTGTAAAGCTTATTATGCCAGTTGCGTCGATCATTATCGCATTGGGTACCTTCGCTCTGCTCGCAATGAATGCAGACGCTGAATTTTTAATTATGGCTCTGTGTACTTTTGTAATATTATGGGGTTTAGCAAGCGGGTTGCCATCGCAAATTGGACCGATTATTCTTGCCGAATTGGTGGGGATGCGTGCATTTCCTACTTTAATGGGTATCAAAGGAGCGGTCGTTAGTTTGGTTGGAGCGTTGGCTCCGATCCTCGTCGGCGCCCTCTATAGCGTTCAGGGAAGTTATAATTTGCCATTTTTGGTCAGCGGGTTGCTCGCAATGGTTTCAGCCCCGTTATTCTTGCTCATCCAGCGACGCGCTAAAACTTGAACCGATGATGATCAACATCAATCAGGTGCGCAGCCTCGTATTATTTGGTCGACCAATCGATCAATCAAATCATTGCTGGCATTGGTGCGCATAAATACACTTCTGCTCAGAATCGGCGACAACAACATTGATATTACAATGTCGACATCGACTGTTTCGGAGAGTTCCCCGCGTTGTTGGGCCATACGAATAGGTTGCCCAAATGCATCCAGTATAGGTTCCCAGTTACGGACCATTTGTACGCGAAAATCTTCACTGTCCGTGATCGCCAGCATACGGTTCATCGCTTGCTCAACCGGATCGCTCAAAAAGTCGCGCAGCGCGTAACCGGCAATCCGAAGATCTCGTCGCCAATCGCCAGTAAACTCAACTGACAGGCGCGAGACATGCTCGGCTAGGGCTTCTGCAATCAATGAGCCTCGATCCGGCCAGCGGCGAAATAGTGTAGTGCGATGGACGCCGGCAAGCGCAGCCACTTCCTGTACTTCAAAATCCAGATTACACTTACCGATGAGATCAAGAACTGCCGCGGCAACAGCTTGGCGGTTTTGCTCAGTTCGCCCTCCAGGCCGTTTTTGCTTCCCCGTCATTACTCCACTCCAGTCATCAAAAACGCGTACACATTGATGACGTGTCGCTATTGGCTTTTCCACATCACCAATGCAAGGGTTAACGATCATATCCGAAGCAATGATTAAGTCGGGATTTTTGCGATTGCCTTGATTTCAACCAATGTTTCCGGATACCCCAGTGCTTCCACGCCCACCGCTGTCCAAGCTGGGAGGGCCTTGCCGAGAAACCGGGATTTCTCTTTCATGAATATGTTCATATGGTTGGGAAACTGAGTATGAAATGTTGTCAGATCCACGATATCCGACACGCTGCAACCTTCTGCAGCCAGCAATTTCCCAAGTGCTTCAAATGCAAGCGCGTATTGGTGCGCTGCATCTTGCGGAATACTACCATCGACTGCAATACCAACCTGACCTGAACAAAACAGCAATTCTTTCGTTCGAATGGCCGCCGAAAAACCGTAATCGCCTGATTGGAACGCATCTGACATAACTTACTCCTGCTGTTTTAGAAAACTCGACCAAAGTGTATATTTATTAATGCATCATAAGATGCGTTAATATTGACAGTTGTGCTTGCTCGTGTCAACTGGCGGCAGAAAGTAGCCGCAATTGTGTGGTTTTTCAGATAGGCTAGGAGATTTCCCACAGTGAGCCAGAAAGAGAATTTCGACTTCATTATCATTGGAGCCGGTTCAGCAGGTTGCGTTCTTGCCAATCGGCTCTCGGCCAATCCACAAAACAAGGTTTTACTTATCGAGGCTGGTGGACCCGACTCCAGTCCGTGGATTCATATCCCGGCCGGATTTCTCCCGATATTGCAAAAAGGCTTGTTCAGTTGGCACTATCAGACTGCTCCACAAAAACATCTTGGCAACAGGGTTCTACCAGATGCACGAGGCAAGGTTCTGGGCGGAAGCAGTTCGATCAATGGGATGTGCTACAGCCGCGGCGCACCTGAAATATTTGATGGATGGGCAAGTGAAGGCAATCGCGGCTGGTCCTATGCTGATGTGCTCCCCTATTTCAAGCGAGCGGAAGGCAACGTGCTGGGCGAAAGCGAATTTCATGGCGGCAGCGGCCCCTTGAGTGTCACACAGGCAACAATCGACAATCCGGTACAATTGGCATGGATCAAAGCAGCTCAGCAAGCAGGCTTTCCCTACAGCGATGATCACAATGGCGCAAAGCCCGAGGGTTTTGGACCGTCTGATCGAACGATCAGATATGGACGGAGGATAAGCACGGCGGTCGCTTACCTAAATCCAGCTCGTCACCGAGCAAACCTAAAGGTTTTGACAAAGACATTGGCAACCAGATTGCTTTTCGACGGCGTGCGCGCAAACGGGGTTGAATATATCCATGAGGGCGCAGTTAACACTGCTTTTGCCAATGCTGAAATAATCTCCTGCGGCGGTACATTTCAGTCTGCGCAGCTATTGATGCTATCCGGGATTGGGGATGCTAACCATTTGCAGTCTATCGGAATCGAGCCGAAAGTTAATCTTAAAGGCGTGGGCCAGAATCTTCACGATCATGTTGGCACACAAATTCAGGTTGCGTGCCCCATGCCAGTCACCGATTATAGATATGTCAGCAGTCCCTTGGCAATGCTTCAGGCTGGTTTTAGGTATTTGTTTACCAGAGGCGGCCCCATAGGTAACAACGGCACGGATGCAGTAGCCTATTTGAGATCGGGCGCTTCTGGTCATTCCGAATTAGACCTGAAATACTATTTCATGCCAATGATGACGGATCCAAATGGAGGCATTGCGAAGGAGCATGGCATTTCCAACCTGGTTATATTGACGCGTCCGGAAAGCAGGGGAGAGTTAAAACTCCAGTCATCAGACCCGATGGTGCAGCCCCTTATTGATACAAACTATCTGGCGCACGAACGTGATCGTGAAGCTCTGAGAAATGGCCTGAGAATAGCCCGAGATATAATGGCACAGAAAGCCTACGATCCATTTCGTGGGCGTGAAATCACCCCTGGCCTGGACATCACAAGTGATGCCGCGCTTGATGATTATTTCAGAAACACGACAGGTGTAAATTATGAAGCGGTAGGTACATGCCGGATGGGCAGCGATGACTTGGCTGTGGTCAATGATAAGCTCCAGGTACATGGTGTTGAAGGGCTAAGGGTCGTCGACGGATCGGTAATGCCTAGGATCACTACCGGTGATCCCAATGCTTCCATAATCATGATTGCCGAAAAAGCGGCAGAACTGATGTCGGTGGTTATACGGTAGAATAAGCAAGCGGTTCTCGCCGAACCATTTACTAATTCCCGCTAGATCGTCAACCTTACAGCAAGTTTAGAACCGCCGGTCGGCGCCCGTTCTGCAATAAAGTTGGCGATCGATTTTTGTTGGTTCGCCATTGGTTAGTTGGTGGTAGCGAAAGACTTTTTTCGCAATTAAGAAACGGTTTGATCTCAATTTCATCAATTTGCTTTACCCGCTTAGGCGATGTCATTTGTCTGGCTCATGGTAGTGGGAGCCTCCGCAGAATCTGGCAATAATACCGGAGAGATGTCCATGGGATGAACCGTGTAAAGCCCTGCGGGTCGTTCCAATTTGTCGGTCAAAAATTCACTCGACCCGTTCACCGGTGAGATCCAAATCGAATGGCAGAAGTTGGGCCGTGATCGGACGGTCCACTTATAATGACGGACCCACTCCGCTGGTTGTTCGCTCATAACAGAAAGAACGTTTACTGAGCGCCTAACGTCGGTTATTCGAGGTCGTGCCAGAGCTTGCTGAAGGCGGACATTGATTGGCCCCGACCAGTTCGCAGCAATGTTGGAAATCCTGACAGTAAGCTTTTGAGTGCCAAACAGAGTAAAGCTGACATTCGTTCATCGCGGCGCAATAGCAATGTTCGAGACATTCAAGATATTCGCCGATGCGGACGGACCTCTCCAAACGCGACATTTAGCTTTGAGCGGAATTGGCCCGCTTGCCTATCCCAATCTGCGTGTAGCACTGAAGATCCCAATGCCGATCAACACCATGCCAAAAAAATGGAACCAGTATATCGGCTCTGCCAGCAGCAACGCAGCAAGCAGGGCACCGATCACTGGCATGATGTTGAGGAACAGCCCTGCCGTCGCCGACCCCAACAGTTCGACTCCGCGGTTGAAGAACAGATATGCAATCAATGAAGGAAATATGCAGACATAAGATATCGCAAGCCACCTCTCGGGACGACTGTCGATCATTCGACCGCTGGCAATCTCTGCGACATAGATAGGGAATATCACCACAACCCCAACGGCAAATGTTGCGGCAAGAAAGCTCAGTGGGTGCACCGCCGGGCGTTTGCGTAACAGCACGGAATAAAAAGACCACACAATCACGGCCGCGATGATGACAAGGTCTCCCAAATTAAACTGCAAAGTCACTAAAGCCGTCGGATCGCCGCGCAAGATGATCATCAATGCACCAGTAATGGAAAGGGCAATCCCCAGAATCTGCAAAAGACGGACACGTTCGCCAAAGACCAACGCGCCAAGCATTAGGATCAGCGCTGGTTGCATTGATTGGAGGAGCAGACCGTTAACCGCCGTAGTGGTTTGAAGGCCTGTATACAGCAGGGTATTGAACGTTCCGATACCCAATGCACCGAGCAACAGCACCCAGTTCAAACTCATTTTTAGTTTGGCGAAGTCGCGCTTCAAATGGGGCCATGCAAATGGCAACAAAAAAACGAGAGCCAGCATCCACCTCCAGAACGCAAGCGCGACAGGAGGCATTATATCCCGTGCTGCGCGCCCGACAAGTGAGTTGCCTGCCCAGAAAAGTGCCGTGAAGGACAGCAATAAGTAAGGCTTTGACCAGAACCAGCCAGTCACCCGTGATTCGAACGAAGGCATTCGGGCTAATGCCGATCCGAAAACGCCAACACGCTTTCCTCGTCTGTCATTGGCCGACGACCTGCGCCAGCGCAGCGCGGGCGCATTGCTCGTCGCTAACCGAGCCGCCCGATCCTGCAACTTCGATGCCGCCGATGACTTCGCGTTGATAGATTACGGGCAACCCGCCGCCGAGCAGAAGAAGATCCGGAACACTCGACAGGTATCGCGAGCCTGGATCTGTAGCCGCGCGTTCGGCCAATTTGGTTGTGCCTGTCTTTGTAGACAAGGCTGTAAATGCCTTGCGCTCTGCTGCCCGTGTGTTGTGAGGTCCAACACTATCGCCTCGTTTCAGCGCTATTAAATTCCCACTGCGGTCGACGACTGCGACGACCGCGTCTCTGTCCATGGATCGGCATGACGACAGAGCTGCGTCAGTCAGCATGCTCGCCATTTCGAGCGACACAGACTTTTGCTCGACGGGCAGGGGCGCTGCCGCCATGGCGGCAATGCTTGAATAAGAGAAAAAAGTGATGCCCATCATCAATTGCCGCGATAGGTCGAATAGCCGTAAGGGCTGACGACTACCGGAACATGGTAGTGACCGGCTGCATTTGACACGCTGAATGTTACCGTAATTTCAGGAAAGAACGGCTTCATGGAGGCGTCAGGATAGGTCGTCATGTCAAAATGCAGCCGGTAGATACCGGGTTCGAAATTCTTGTTGCTCCCAAAAGTTCGTACCCGACCATTAGCATCGGTTCGGCCTTCACTTACAACAACCCATTTTCCGGCGTCGTCCCGTTGCGAGAGCGTAACAGGCACATCTGCTCCCCCTACGCCCTTGGCAACGTCGAGCACATGTGTTGATATTTCGGCTGCAGCGACTGGCGCTGAAAAAATGCCAAGCACAAGCGGTGCAAGAAATATGTTCATCTTCATGGTGATAATCCTGATCTAAGGTGGTTGAACATGCCAACCGCATTTTTGTTTTAATGCCTGTGTTTTCCATCTGCAAACAAGATGATTGAATAATCATCATTCATTTTTATAATGCTATTGTGCTCGACACCAAGCTTCTCCATGCCTTTGTGACTGTTGCTGATGCAGGCAGTTTTACTGCAGCTGCTGATCAACTGAACTCCACGCAATCGACCGTAAGCCAGCAAATCGGTCGACTGGAGGACGTGTTGGGACAGTCGCTTTTCGATCGGTCAGCGCGACCCGTTAAACTGTCTCCCGCTGGTGAACGGTTGGTTGGCCATGCCAGGCGAATTCTCGCGTTACAGACCGAAGCACAAGCATTGCTGGCAGATCCATCAGGTAGCAGGACAATCAGGGTCGGTTTGCCTGACGACATGGTGACCTCTAATATGAGCCGGGCGTTCGCTCAATTTACGGCGCGTCACCCTGAAATACGCCTCGATGTAACCACCGGGCTAAGTCGGGAACTTTCTCGCCGATTCCGTCATGGCGAATTTGATGTCGCGATCATTAAAGAACCAGAACCGCAGGCAGATGCCCGGGCTAGCTTTACCGAGCCGCTTGCATGGTTCGAAGCTACTCATCGCCAATCTCCTTTGCACCATCCGATACCTTTGGTCTCCTTTCCACCGGGAGGGATGTATCGCGATGATATGATCGAGACGATTGAGCGCGAGGGGCTTCGCTGGTATCTGGCGTTCTGCGGCAACAGCCTCGCTAGCGTGCTCCATGCTGTTGAAGCCGGACTTGGGTTGTCGGTTTTACCCGTCAGCGCGGTTGGCAAACATCAATTGAAGAGATTTTCAATACTCGGTGAAGTCCGGCCGTTGGCACTTTCTATTTATGCGTGGGAGCAGGATGCCTCGACGGCCGAACTCTTGCATGCCATTATACACATCCTGTCGGCAGAGCGTGTCTGAAGCATGCTCCAGCAATAGCCCACACCAGCGCGTGTCAGGTTATGCATCGAGCAATTGCCAGTTTCGCCTGGGTATAACGTTCCCTCTGAACGCGGATTCAACGAACCAATTTTCGCGCCGGTAGGCTCGGGTCGGGGAGATAAGTCGCTTGTCCGCGCCTTCCTGTTACAGACTTCAGAACATCAGACGCACATGTTGATAAGCAGCGCATTTATGAGGTGCTTACCGGTAGATCACGAGCAGTCCAAACAGCGCGACCACCATCACCAGAGCAACCAGATGCCAGATTCCGGTCGAGCCATGCTTGATCTTCTTGCCATGGCTCTTCTGGAAGTCTGCAAGGTTTAGAGCGACCAGATCATCAGTAGTCAGTAGACATTGTTCAATGAGGCTGAGCTGCGGAAACAGAAAAATGAGTTCATCGATTTCATCCTGTGTCAATCTCGTATAATTTCTGAATAGGGACTCCACTCGAAGGGAAGTCTCTGAAGGTGGCCTCATAGTTTTACTTGTGGTTTTCACGGGTCATTCCTTGCTGCTGAGTGTGTCGGCAGACAATATGCTTTTTGTGGATGTGACGTTCGTCAGTAGCGTGCCGGTCTGCAAGTTGCCGACTACTGGCTAAGGGTAGTTTTGCCGATGCGTACAAAGAGCTTCACTGCAAGCGCGAACGGGTCAGTAGTGCTGGCCTAATCGATGTCCTGAGATGGCCGTACATTTACGATACGCAACAAACGTTCCTGTCCGTCACGGGCCGGCCAGCATATCGAGCTGCCTGCGGTCATGCCAATCAGACCTGCGCCGACCGGGGTAAGGATCGAAATGCGGCCTGAGCTGATGTCTGCTTCATGCGGGTAGACGAGTTGCACAACGCGCTGCGTGCCGTTCCCTTCATCGACGAACTCGATTGTGGAATTCATAGCGACCGTGTGATCTGGCAGCTTTCCATCCTGGTGCAATTCAGCCCTATCGAGTTCGGCAAGCAGCATCAATGAGGCCTGCGGATGGCGTTTCTGTGCATTGAATGCGAGTTCCGAGAGTTTGTCACACTCCGAGACAGTGAGATGTATTAACGGCCTATCGGTCGGTATTGATATGGACTGTTCCATTAAAGCAGCTTTCAGCAAATAATTTGGGCGCAACTATCCGTGCGTTTCAGGTGCAAATTTGATGGAGCCCGAACTCAAGCTGCGATGAAAACGCAGGCTAGAGCCCGGGTCAGAGTCGCGCGGCCAATTGACCTGCGTGGTTGCGAAAACGCACAAAGATAGTTGGATCAAACACAACGCCAAGATGCTCACTCGAGGAGCAGAAGTCAAGGTTACCCAAAGGGCAGCTGAAACCTCGAGACTGGCATCATCGGGATATTGAGGTAGGCACAGCACCTTCGCTCCGAAAAGCGGCATAATGACGAACTTTATCCAGAAGCATTTCGAGATCGTCACGACCGATGTCGAAAGTCTCGCCAAGTTCGGCCAGTGCCCGACCAAGGTCTTGGTGATGAAGCATCATGTCAGTTTCAGGTGATGCCTTATCTTCTATCCTAGCAGAGGAACGATGTAGGTAAGAATGGTTCGACACCTGGTGGCACGCGACCCCCAAAGCTGCAAGTATCAGCGAGTTTATGACAGCAGGGAGGAGCAGGAACAGCCGTCCGCACCCATAGCAGCTGGCGCCCCGATCAGAGCGGTCAAGGCTACTGCACCGCCTGGTTGATGAAGACAGCGAAGCAGCGACATTGCAAGAATCGCCAAGCCGAATGCAAGTCCTGATGCGAGTACCGGTGATCAAACAAGGAACGCGACTCTGTTTCACACCAGTGCGGACAGCATGTTTCCGCCAATAACCAGCCACTGCTGTGTGAACGGGCTCGGTGGAACGGCGAATATCAGGACCGCCGATGCGCCGATCGGCCCCATCAATATGAGGGTACTCGATGCGCCGCCCTTCATTATTATCAACAGGATCTCTGTGCATATTATTCCATTCGCCGCAACGACACAGGCCATGAGGCGATCGCCAAAGGTAGCGCCTGCGAGAACGGGAACGAAAAAAGACCGCATAGGCAACACCTGCCCGAGATCGGTCGCATTAGACCAGAATGTCACGCCAGCAAGAAAGCAAAATCATCTTATTGCAAAACATTGCTTCGCTGAACGGTCGGGACTGCTGCCATACACCGACAATGTCATTGGAGCCCAGCTGCGAATGCATTGCTTGCGCCGACATCATAGGTCGATGTCGCAGCAGTCGAAAGCACGGAGATGCCGAGTCCTGCCTCGATGGCCAAGAGGACGCTGCCGAGACTGTTACCGTTGAACGCGAGATTCCAGCGCCCGTGGTTGCCCTCGAACCGGTCGAACATCAGATAGCGATACAGGCCGCCGGGAGGAAAAGTTACGAGAGGAGCCGGGTCAGGCCAGCTCCCGCATTGCCGTGCGGTTCGAACCAAGCTAGTGTTCGGACAACCAGGCGCGTACATCGGCGTCTGCTGTGTTCGCCTTTACGACCACAATGTCGAATTCGCCTGCGCGATATCGCCGGAGCAACTCGTGACTAAGGCCCGTTGTGACCTATAGCCTGATTTCGCGATGGCGGCTGGCGAAGCCAGCGAATTTCGCGCTCATAGCTGGCGTGACAATGTCGTTAGGTTAACCAATTCGCAATGTTGCGGCTCCTGCAGGATCGGCCAGCAGCATCCGGATCTCATCCGGTAACTCGAGGAGCCGCCGTGCATGACCGAGCAGTATGTCACCTGAGGCGGTGGTCCTAACGGGGCGTGCGGTCCGATCGATAAGGCGCTTCCGGACGGCAGCTTCCAGGCGGCTGAGGTGCTGACTCGCCGTTGAATTGGTAGAGTTCATCCTGTTCGCTGCAACGGTAAAACTGGCCGTATCGGCAATCAGAACGATTGTGCGAAGCAAACGCGGATCAAGCATATCATTCGTTTTCTCAATGTTATTTATAATAACATTTTATTAGAGAATATTACGCCTCTCGGATAGTCAAATTCCAGCAGGCAAAGCCGAGGCAAGGGCCAACTTATGAATATCGCGCGTCCGAGGCGTGACAACCGCTTATTGTACCGTTCTTTTTGTTTGGCTTATCTCAATGAAGGATTCTACATAAAATCGATCGGCATCATATTCGCACTGTTGCTCGGCGCCGTCTCGCTACCTCCCTGTGCAGCCGAAAGATCAACTCACATGCTCGATCTCAATCGTGGTGTCGGCGGACAGGGTGTTCCAGTAACATTGTCCAAACGTGATGACAGCGTTGCGTGAACGACTGTTGCCAAGGCAGAGACCGATGCAAATGGCCGCATTCGCAGCTTTGACGCCGAAACGTCGTTCGCGGTTGGCATCTACCGGCTTGAATTTGACATGTCGGCTATCCCGACGCGTCGGCGAAACCTTTTTTTCCGGAGATAAGCCTGATATTCCATGTAACAGATCCGAAGGGGCATTATCATGTTCCCGTTGTTGTCAGTCCGTTCGGCTATTCGACCTATCGCGGAAACTGAACAAGCCATTCTTTCTGTCACAGCGGTAGCGACCGTAACAGAGCATAAGGATCTGTCTTTATCTCGTGCGAACCAACTTGCCGGCACGACCATCGAATCGTGGCGTGCCGGAGGTCGCAGCGCATTCGTCGCGCTCGTCGATCGGGGCGGCAATATTGTGGCGATCCAGCGCGGTGACAATATTGGTCCGCACAATCCGATTGCCGCCCAGGGCGAGGCCTTCACTGCTTTGTCGACCAAAACGGGTGCGACCAAGCTTTCACAGCGCGCAGAAAATGATCCGGCCTCGAAAAATCTGACGACGATATCAGAATTGTTACTGCTCGGCGGCGGATTTCCGCTGCCTTTCCGCGCTGAGATTATTGGCGGTATTGGCGTGGCGGGGCAGTGCAGCCACCGATTACCATTGCGCTACAGATGCAATCACGAGAGTCATGGATGGGATAGTACGAAAAAGATAGCGGAATTTGTTCATCGCAGACCCTGCTCCTGGGTCGAATTCTGCCGGCTGTTGCAATGACGGACATCGGCGTTCGTGCAGGAAACCTTTGGTGCTGTCGGTATTACGAGGCGATCTCGAATCTATCCGCGCGCGCCATACGCCACGCGGCGCTATAAAAATCCCGGTTGTGCGCTTCTGTCAGCAGCTCGCCGGGTTGCAGGAACATGTGGAGCTGGGAAAACATCCTTATCTCAGTCAGCGACACACGGCGAACCAAATGGTTCGGCCCGAGTTGGCTGGGGTGGGTTAATCCGGCAGCAGCGATCATGTCGGCGAACGCGCTCATTGTATTGCGATGAAAGTTGAAAACCCGTTCTGCCTTGTCCGGAACAACCAGCGCACGTTGTCGCAGGGGATCCTGGGTAGCAACGCCCACCGGACATCTGTTCGTGTGGCAGGACAGCGACTGGATGCAACCGAGCGCGAACATGAATCCCCGTCCGGCGTTGGTCCAATCAGCACCGAGCGCCATGACGGCGGCAATGTCGAAGGCGCTGACAATCTTGCCCGCTGCCCCGACCTTAATCCGGTCCCGAAGGCCGGCACCCACAAGCGTGTTGTGGACGAACAAAAGACTTTCGCGCATCGGCATGCCGAGGTTGTCCGTAAATTCGACCGGCGCGGCCCCCGTACCCCCTTCCGCTCCGTCGACGACAATAAAGTCTGGGTTGATACCCGTTTCGAGCATCGCTTTCACCATGCCCATGAATTCCCAAGGCTGGCCTACGCACAGCTTTAGCCCCACTGGCTTGCCTCCGGACAGCACGCGCAACTGCGCCATGAACGCCATCAGCTCGACAGGGGTGGAGAAGGCACTGTGGCGTGAGGGCGATACGCAGTCGATGCCGACCGGGATATCCCGGGTTTCCGCGATTTCTATTGTCACCTTTGGCCCGGGCAGAAGACCGCCGCGTCCCGGCTTGGCGCCTTGGCTTAGCTTGATTTCAATGAGCTTTACCTGTGGGTCTGCGGCCTGTTCCGCGAAGCGTATGGGGTTGAAGCCGCCCGCGGCGTCGCGACACCCGAAATAGCCGCTGCCGATCTCCCAGATAAGGTCACCATCATGCTCGCGGTGGTAGGGACTGATGCTGCCCTCACCGGTGTCGTGAGCAAAGCTGCCGAGGGCGGCGCCTTTATTGAGAGCGAGGATGGCGTTCGCGCTGAGCGAGCCGAAGCTCATAGCGGAGATGTTGAAAATAGAGGCCGAATAGGGCTTGGCGCAAACGTCTCCGCCGATTTCGACCCGAAACGTCGCCGGATCGGCGACAGGCATTGGCATTGTCGAATGTGCGATGAACTCATATCCGTTGGCGTAAACGTCAACCGAGGTACCAAACGCGCGGTCGCTGCTTTCGTTCTTCGCCCGGGCATAGACAAGCGAGCGCTGGTTACGCGAGAACGGAGCTTTGTCGCTATCGCTTTCGATTAAATACTGGCGTATTTCGGGGCGAATCGCCTCGAAAAACCAGCGTAGTCGGCCGATGACCGGGTAATTCCGACGTACAGAATGAAGCGGCTGCGTCAGATCGTTGAGGCCGATAAAAGATAGCGCTCCGCTCGCAAGAATAAGCGCAATCGCCCACCTTTCCGGAAGATGAAGGGCCGCCGCAGCGGTCATGATAATGCTCAAACCAAGGGCAGTAAACCGGGTAAAGAACATGACTGACTCCAATAAGAAACGAAGGGGCGACAATCCGCATGCCCGGTGCCGGTATAGGGGTGAACGTGCCGGTCCGCTCGATGCTGTAACGGGTCAACGTGCCGATTAGATCGGCCAACACACGTTCCTGATCAATCAGCGCGAGCAGGGACGCTATCATCGTCGTGTCGACTCGGGCTGATGTTCAGCTTGCACCGCTCTACCATATCGCTGGCTCTGAGGCGGTTACCGCTAATATTCCCGGACAACCTGCTGTCCGGCCCGAATAACAACGTCGAAGATATGTTGCGGATCACGCTCAAGCAGCCGCCAGCAATCATCCGCCACCTGCCTGTCCGATGTTCCGCGTGTTCCTCGTCACCGTCTGCTCCTGCAGGTAGACAGATTTCTGCACGATCAAGTTCGGTCCGGAGCATCGTTCGGGATTTCGTGTGTGTGTGTGTGTGGTCGTTGCGCACAGACGGTTCCGCGCGCGATGCATTCAGCAGCGACAAAATAGACTAACGCACGGTTGTCCGCCGAGACAGTATATTGTTCCATTAAAATAGCTTCCCGCCATCCGAAATTGGAGCCGCGCGATTGCGCGTCTTTAAAAATTAGATCGAATAAAGCCCGAACTCAGGCGGCGACGCCGTCCAAAGTCCGGGCTACCGGCGCGCGGCCAGTTGACCGGAGTGGTGGCGTAAACGCCTGTATGACGCGGGAGCAGACATTATCCTAAAATGGGCTTGGCTGTCGGATTAGTCAACCCTCAGGCGCGCAAACTTAGACATGGGTAAACCTGCTTAAAGCAAGCGCAGCAAAATCTATTACGAGCACCCGGCCACGTAAAGTACAGACGCCTCTGGTACATTTTCTTCGCATGAAGCTGGCTCCCTCGTCCAATGACACCTTCGGCCACAATGTGCTGTTTCCCTTAGCCCTCTACTAAATTGTCCTGCTGTGGCTTCGGATAGCAAAGCTGGAGGTAATTCGAGATACGCCTGGCAGCCTAGAAAGCACGTCGCGATGGAACAGGCCGTACTCGTTGATATTGGCGATGC
>JBATDO010000175.1:0-16364 GCA_049663505.1 Sphingorhabdus sp. | reverse complement strand
GGTACTGGGTTCAGTCGCTACCGGGTTGATCAATGTTCAACCAAGCGACTGGCTGTCGCCGAACCTGGCACTGATTATCAACGAGCTGGCTGTGTCCTCGGTTATCCTGTGGGTCGCATTACGGAGTAAACGATTTTGGCCGCTACCAGTCGCCGCATTTCAGATGCTAGCCTTATTGGCGAACGCCGTAAATTTGGTGGGGAAGGACCTGCAGTCATACGCAGTAGGGCTGACTCAAGGGATTTGGGCCTATCCACAGCTGGTAATTCTGGTCATCGCAACACTGCGTGGGCGGATGAACCCATAGACGAGGTGTCCGTGCTGACCGAATTGCTGGCGGTATCTGCAGGCAATATGGCAGCCGACGTAAGCGCAATGCTGATCAACCGGTTCGGCAGTATTGTTGCTGTCTTTACCTCGTTCGAGGAATTGAAGAACTGCGGTATCGACATGCCGGAGCAAGTGGTGGACAGTATCGCCAACATGGCCAAGGCGATGCGATGTGGCTGGCGAAACCTTGCCATGGAAGGTTATGTACTTTCGACATCCAAAACGCTCCATAACTACCTGCGCATGGATATGGCCGCACTAAAATGCGAGCATTTCCGCGTGCTGTTTCTCAACTCGGAAAATCGGCTGTTAGCCGACAAGATCATGTGGCGCGGAACGGTGAATTCGGTGCAGGTTCACCCCCGCGAAATCGTCAGGGAAGCGATAAACCTGGCAGCGACAGCGATCATACTGGTGCACAATCATCCAAACGGAGAAGCAACGCCAAGCGCGCATGATGCAGCATTGACCAAAAAAATCATGCGCGCCTGCCAGGCGATAGACATCGAAGTTCATGACCACATCATAGTGGCACCTTCAGCAACCTTTAGCATGCGAACAGGAACACCTTTCCATTGACTTCGCAGACTGAAGGCAAAAAATAATTGGGGCCAAATACATGTCGGATGAGGAAAAGCAGCGGGAGAATACGAACCTCCAACCGGATGGCAGGCGTGATGATACGCTGCGGATCAACCGCGCGATCCGCACGGCCATAGATCAACTGGAGATTGCAAAGGCAAAGATCCTTTTACCCTATGCCGGGATCCTGGGTGATCCGGCCTGGACGATTTTGCTGCACCTTTTTGTACGTCAGCATTGCGGTCAGGAAACAAGCGAAGCCGACATGCGTGAGGCTTCCGGCGTGTCAGACGCAACTGCAACGCGGTATATAAACTATATGATTGATGCGCGCCTTTTGCGCAGGGAATGCGACGCGAATGGGAGTGGGCACCTGTCATTGTGCGAAGTCGCGGTAGTCGATCTGGTCAAGACCCTCGCCTCGGACCGGATGTGACAGGCGATTTCACGAGATGACATCGATGACGACGAGCTTTTCGATAGCCTGATTGACGTCTATTGCTGGCAAATCGAGACCTTTGGCATCGAGCCATTCCAGTATCTCGTTGAGCAATGCAACTATTTCTGCCTTACTGCGATTGATGCTAGCCGAATCCATAATGGTGCCCCCTGATACAAACGTTGCAGGCCCTTGTTACTTCTTAGCGGCGCGTTCATTTATATGTGGTTAACCACGCGACAGCGCATATTCCTATAGCAGAATCCGCAAGTGATGGAAACTCGGTGTTAATTGAGTTTCATCAGCCGACCCAGTCCCATTTCTCAGTCAATCCTCTCGCGGCCAAGCCGGGCTCGAATTTGCGCTTTGGGACTACGAAACAGGCAGGCGGAATCGTCGTCACCACCAACCATGCAATATCGTCGTCAAATCCTGCCATTCATGGAAGCATGCAATCGAAAAACGGGTCACAGACGCTGCAGCTTCTGCCGCCATGACGAATGCCGAAAACTGGAATGCATTCGTGGTGCTCATGAGCGGCTTGCGACATAGGTATTCACCCTTATCCAGGCGCCCTGTGCGAGCATGTAGAAGATGAACAGTTCAAGCAATAAAGGATGGCTGGGTGGCTCAGGATCAAGACCAGACGATTGCTTTCCTCATGCGCGCGCAGAGCTACGGCTCGACAGGAAATGTTGAACGCATCGACACCCACTGTGCCCTGGTCTTTCTGATCGGAGACCGCGCATTTAAACTGAAGCGCGCAGTGAAATTCCCTTACCTCGACTATAGCTCCCCTGCACTGCGCAAACGCGCATGCCAGGCAGAACTCCGGCTCAACCGGCGTACGGCACCTGGAATCTACCTCGAGGTGCGACCCATCAACCGCTTGGCCAGTGGACAGCTGACATTTGAGGCCGGCGGCACCCCGGTCGACTGGGTCGTTGTCATGCAGCGCTTTGACCAGGGCGACCTGTTCGATATGCTGGCGGCCCGCAATCAGTTGACGCATGATATGCTTCGCCGTTTAACCGACAAAGTCGTGGAATTTCACGCCAGCGCAGAAAGGACAACTGAGCATGGCGGGTCTTCAGCGATGCGCGCGGTTATCGCTGGCAACCAGGAAAACATGGCCCTCGGTCACGCGGTGATATCCCAGGACCTGGCCAAGAGGCTCACTCACATGAGCCTGGCGGCGCTGGACAAAGTCAGCCCGGTACTTGACGCGCGGCAGATTTCAGGTGAGGTTCGGCGCTGTCATGGCGACCTGCACTTGGGCAACATATGCCTGTTCAAAGGCGAACCGACGCTCTTCGATTGCATCGAGTTCAGCGACGACATTGCATGTACCGATGTATATTATGACTTGGCGTTTCTCGTCATGGACCTGTGGCAGCGTAACCTGAAAGCCGAGGCGAACCAGGTCTTCAACCGTTACATCGACATGACCAGCGATACGCCTGGTGTCGTTGCCATGCCCTTGTTCCTGTCGATCCGTGCCGCCCTGCGCGCGCATGTTTGTGCCGCCGCATCGACAAACCAGCCGTCGGTTGCCAAGCGTTTGCAAAAGCAAGCGGATGCGCAGCACTATTTGCTTGAAGGCATCGAACTGTTGCAACCGCGCAACCCCTGCTTGATCGCCATCGGCGGCCTGAGCGGCACTGGAAAATCGACGCTCGCACAAGCGCTGGCTTGTGATCTCGGCCTTCCGCCAGGTGCGCGCGTGCTGCGCAGCGATGTTGTCCGTAAACGAATCAGGGATGTATCCCCAGAAACCCGCCTCTCAAAGGACGCCTACACGATCGCGCAGATGGCCCGCGTTTATCAAGACCTCGCGGCTCGAGCTGCCTGTAATGTGGCGTCTGGATATGCAGTTGTCATCGACGCTGTTTTTGCAAAGGCCGAAGAACGCCTGGCGATTGAAGAAGTTGCTCGGAAAGCGGGCATTCCCTTTTTCGGTCTCTGGCTGACGGCACCTACAAGCGTCCTGGAAGAACGGCTCCAGAAACGACAAATGGACGCATCTGATGCAACCATTGAGGTTCTTCACCGGCAGTTGGACTATGCGGTTGGCGCTCTGGGTGATTGGCAGGCGATTGATGCAGGCGGGGACTTCATGCACACGTTGGAGCTCGCCCGCTCAGCGATTGGGAAGGCAATCTGATGGCCAATGACTATCTCGTGATGCAATGTGACGGCCCGGGTCAACTGCTTCACCCTGGCTCCCGCACAATCCCGACACCAGGTGATGACGAGATTCTTCTGGAAGTGGCCGCTTGCGGTGTTTGCCGAACTGACCTTCACGTCATTGACGGCGAGATTCCTGCATTTTACCCCGTCATACCCGGGCACGAAGTCGTGGGGCATATAAGGCAGCTGGGAAACGCCGTTAAAGGCTTGTCTCCAGGCGCGCGCGTAGGTGTGCCATGGCTTGGTCATACATGCGGCACCTGCGATTATTGCAGGTCGCAAAAGGAAAACCTGTGTGATCGACCTGCGTTTACAGGCTGCACGCGTGACGGTGGCTATGCGCAATATATCCTCGCAGATTGGCGATACTGCTTCCCGATCCCTGAACGTTTCACCGACGCACAGGCCGCACCGCTGCTGTGCGCAGGACTGATCGGTTGGCGCGCTTACCGAATGGCCGGCGCAGGTGTACGACTTGGACTTTATGGCTTTGGATCGGCCGCACACATCCTGGCGCAAATTGCGGTCTGGCAGGGCCGCCAAGTATATGCCTTCACCAGGCCAGGCGATGATCAGGGCCAGGCTTTTGCCCGCCAGCTTGGATGTGCTTGGGCAGGCAATTCAGATACTCTGCCGCCGGACCTGCTGGATGCAGCCATCATATTCGCTCCAGACGGCGCAATCGTCCCGTCAGCACTAAAGGCCGTGAGAAAAGGTGGCCGCGTTGTTTGCGCAGGAATCCATATGAGCAA
The DNA here is from genome assembly GCA_049663505.1 of Sphingorhabdus sp. Classification (GTDB taxonomy): domain Bacteria; phylum Pseudomonadota; class Alphaproteobacteria; order Sphingomonadales; family Sphingomonadaceae; genus Sphingorhabdus_B. The sequence continues at coordinate 12,071 of JBATDO010000175.1, read as the reverse complement.
TATTCCCTCGTTTCCATATGCCGACTTGTGGGGTGAACGCAGCATTTGTTCGGTCGCCAACCTGACGCGGAACGATGGCTTGGAATTTCTCGCTGTTGCCGACAAATCGGGCATTTGTCCAACGGTCGAGACTGCTCCACTCGCAAAGGCCAACGAAGCGCTCTTGCGACTTCGCAATGGTGCGGTTCAGGGCGCGATGGTCCTGATTGCCTGAGCATTATCTGCTGCGGTCCGCTCAACTTGCGACGCTGATATCTTTGGCGCTCGTCCTTGATCGCCAAAGCCTAATGTCAAGCGTGGCTTGCAAGCAAGCACCTGTCAGGCGTTTGCCTTTCAGTGGTTAACGGTCAAGGCTCATTACCTTCGTCCATGCCTTTACGAAATCCTGCACGAATTTATCGCGGGCATCGTCGGCTGCATAGACTTCGGCAACCGCGCGCAGCTCGGAGTTCGATCCGATGATTAGATCGACCGGTGTCGCTGTCCATTTAAGCTTGCCTGTCTCGCGATCGTGACCTTCATATAGCCCTCCGGATTGCTCTGACTTTGACCATTTGGTCGACATGTCGAGGAGGTTGACGAAGAAATCATTGCTCAGCACGCCGGGCTTTTCAGTGAGTACTCCGTGTGCAGTCTGGCCGGAATTGGCATTCAGCGCGCGCATGCCGCCGAGCAACACCGTCATTTCCGGCACCGACAGGCTCAGGAGATTGGAGCGTTCAACCAGCATCTGCACTGGAGAAAGGCGACTTTCGGCATCGTAATAGTTGCGGAAACCGTCGGCCTTTGGCTCGAGTACTGCAAAGGAATTCACGTCCGTCTGCATCTGAGATGCATCGGTGCGGCCTGGAGTGAACGGTACATTCACATCATGCCCCGCCTGTTTGGCACCCTGTTCGACACCAGCAGCGCCGCCCAAAACGATCAGGTCCGCAAGCGAGATTTTCTTGCCGCCTGATTGGGAGCGATTGAAATCCTTCTGGATGCTCTCCAGCCGCGCCAGCACCTTGGTCAATTCTGCAGGGTTGTTGACGTTCCAGCTTTTTTGCGGCGCCAAGCGGATCCGAGCGCCATTCGCCCCGCCGCGATTGTCTGTTCCCCTGAAGCTGGCTGCTGACGCCCAGGCTGTCCTTACCAGTTCGGGTACAGTCAAGCCGGAGCGAAGAATCCGCGTCTTCAGCTGGGCGATATCAGCTGCGTCAACCAGCACATGGTCAACCGCCGGAACCGGATCTTGCCAAATCATTTCCTGTCCTGGAACAGCCGCGCCCAGATAGCGAGAACGCGGTCCCATGTCGCGGTGTATTAGCTTGAACCAGGCACGGCCAAAGGCATTGGCAAAATCGTCCGGGTTCTTGTGAAATCGTTCGGCAATTTTGCGATAGGCCGGGTCCATCTTCAACGACAGATCTGTCGTGAACATGATCGGGGCATGCCGCTTGGTCGGGTCGTGGGCGTCCATGACTAGGCCTGCGGCCTTCGGGTCCGTGGGCACCCATTGAATTGCGCCGGCAGGGCTTTTTGTTTGCACCCAGTCAAAGGCGAACAGATTGTCGAGGAACTGCGTCGTAAAGGCGATCGGGTTGGTCGACCATGCGCCTTCCAGGCCGCTGGTGATGGTATCGGCTCCAGCCCCCGTGCCGCACTTGTTTTCCCAGCCCCATCCCTGTTTTTCCAACCCGGCGGAAGCAGGGTCGGGGCCAAGACAGTTGGCAGGGGGATGCGCGCCATGGGCTTTTCCGAACGTGTGCCCACCGGCGATCAGCGCTACGGTTTCTTCATCGTTCATTGCCATGCGGGCAAAGGTTTCACGAATATCACGCGCAGCAGCGATAGGGTCGGGATTGCCATTCGGCCCTTCCGGATTGACATAGATGAGCCCCATTTGGACTGCAGCAAGCGGGCGCTCCAATTGCCGGTCGCCGCTATAGCGCTTGTCATCGAGAAACTTGGATTCCGGTCCCCAGTAAACCGTGTCGGCTTCCCAGTCGTCCTCTCGCCCACCTGCAAATCCGATTGTCTTGAAACCCATCGACTCCAGCGAGACATTTCCCGTCAACGCCATCAAATCTGCCCAGGAAATCTTGCGGCCATATTTTTTCTTGATCGGCCACAGCAGTCGCCGAGCCTTGTCCAAACTGACATTGTCGGGCCAGCTGTTGAGGGGTTCAAATCGCTGCTGCCCGCCTCCTGCGCCTCCTCGACCATCATGCACACGATAAGTACCCGAGGCATGCCACGCCATCCGGATAAAAAATGGCCCGTAGTGACCATAATCCGCCGGCCACCAGGGCTGAGACTGGGTCATCAGCAACGAGATGTCCTTCTTTACCGCCTCAAGGTCGAGCGTCTTGAATTCCTCAGCATAGTCGAAATTATCACCAAAGGGATTTGCCTCAATGGATTGTTGCCGAAGCGGTTTCAGATCCAGAAGTTCTGGCCACCAGTCCTGGTTGGACATCGTCTTCGCTTGGGCAAGAGCCGGAGTTGACAAGGCAAGAGGGGAAATGGTTGCCGCTAACAGCGCGATGAAAGAAATGCAGTTCTGCCGCATCGAAATTTTCTCCTTCAAACGAGATAATCTGGCGCAAATGCCAACCGAGTTATAATCCTATCGTACCCAAGACACGGTCGCAGTTTTCCCGAACATGCCAATTCGGCGCCATACGTAATCGTACTGACTTCAATTCCAATTCAGTTCAGGACCGGTTACTAGCTGCGATTGTTGCGACAGTGATGCGGATCCAATCGCCGAAGCGTCATATGCCGATATCTCGACAGCCCGATCTGGACAAAAACCGGGTCTGTTTTTGTTCAAACCGGCCAGTTGGGACCGTGGGTATGTTATTCTGGCATCAATGGCTTCACCGCCTGGCTGGGTGGACATTGCTTGTCGGGGTTTGCTTCAACCTTGGAGAAACTGTCACTCAGCTGCGATGGCGAGCGCGGTGCTTTCACGACGTCGGTGCAGGGCGATGCCAACGGGGATGCACGCAGCAATAAGCCCGGCCATGTAGACCCCGCTCATCGGATCAGCTGCAATGAATGCAACCAGTAATGCAAAATCGAGCACGCATACGAATGCGGGAAGGACGGGGTATCCGATGGCCCGAAACGGACGCAGGAGACCGGGCTGTTGGCGACGGAGCGCGAACAACGATAGCTCGTAAAGGAACAAGGCAAAAATTGCCAACGCCGCCGTCAACTTGAATAGAAATGCGAAGGCTCCGGTAAAGATCAGGGGTAGCGCGACGGCGGCCGTGATTGCCAGTGCAATATGCGGGGTGCCGCCTTTATTGACCTTTGTCGCCACCGGCAAAAACAGTCCGTCTCTTGCCAGGCCATATAATATACGCGCGCAGCACATGACGATTGCGTTGATGGCAACGACGACGATGACGATTGCCAGTAACGCAACCATGATGCCACCTGAGCGCCCAAAGGCATTTTCAATGACCAGGGCCGCTGGTAAGTCGGATGCACGTAGCGCTGCGATGTCGAGCGCGTTCAGCAAGCTGAGATTGAGCACCAGATATATTGCCGCGACGAGCAGAATTGACATCGCCATGGCCCGCGGAATGATGGTTGTTGCCTTGCGATCTTCCTCCACAAAATAGATTGGGGCATGCCATCCCGTATAGGCTCCATAAATCATCTGATACGCAGCGATGACCGCAAAAAAGCCGACTGTTGGCCCTGCAATGGCTGAGCTGCTATTTTTCGAACAAATACTGGCGATACATGCCAAGCCACATTCCACTCACGTGGAACTAGCGCGGTAGTTCGCTCTCACCCATCAAGTGCAGGTCAACCGATCTCGCGCACTGACGGCCCTCGCGGATGGCCCAGACAACAAGGCTTTGGCCACGCCGCATATCACCGCACGCAAATACACCGTCCTGGCTCGTGGCGTAGTCCTTCATGTTGGCAGCAACATTGCCCCGCGCATCCAATGCGACTTCGGCCTGATCGACAAAGCCTGATTTCCTGGGACCGAGGAAACCCATGGCAAGGAAAATGAGATCGGCCTTCAAGGTAAACGCGCTTCCTGCGATCTCCTGCATCTGGCCACCGACCCATTCGACACGGACACATTCAAGGCCCTCAACCACACCGTTGGTGCCCACCACACGCTTGGTCAAAATCGACCAGTCGCGGTTACAACCCTCTTGTTGACTGGAGGAGGTCCGCAGTTTCATTGGCCAGTCCGGCCAGACCAGCGCCTTGTCTTCTTTTTCGGGCGGCCTGGGCATGATCTCGATCTGCGTGACCGAAGCTGCCCCCTGGCGGTTCGACGTTCCCACGCAGTCCGATCCTGTATCACCGCCGCCGATGACGATGACGTGCTTGCCTGTCGCCGTCACCGATCCGCGGGGGGCTGCGCGCACTTCATCGTCCCCGGCATTGCGCTTGTTCTGTTGGGTCAGGAATTCCATGGCAAGGCGCACCCCGGCCATTTCATAACCTGGAATATCCAGTGTGCGCGGTGCCTCTGCTCCTCCCGACATCACGACTGCGTCGAAATTTTCACGGAGCGATTCAAACGAGACATTGACGCCAACTTCCGTGCTGGTCCGAAACTCTACTCCCTCGGCCTCCATTTGCACAAGCCTGCGGTTGATCAGGTGCTTTTCCATCTTGAAGTCGGGGATGCCATAGCGAAGCAACCCGCCCATCCGGTCATTCTTTTCAAACAGGGTGACACTATGCCCGGCACGCGCCAGTTGTTGCGCACATGCAAGACCCGCTGGCCCCGATCCCACTACGGCCACCGATTTCCCAGTCTTTCTGACGGGCACCTGGGGCGCGATCCAACCTTCCTGCCATCCGCGATCCACGATTGCGCATTCAATTGACTTGATAGTGACCGGCGCGTCATCGATATTCAGCGTGCAGCTTGCCTCGCATGGGGCGGGACAAATCCGTCCGGTAAATTCCGGAAAGTTGTTGGTGGAATGCAATACCTCAAGTGCGTTGCGCCAGTCCCCTTCGTAGACCAGATTGTTCCAGTCCGGGATGATGTTGTTCACCGGACAGCCATTGTGACAATATGGGATGCCACAATCCATACAACGCGCTGCCTGTTCGCGAAGAGCTGGTTCAGCAGCAGGAACGGTAAACTCACGGTAATGCGTAACCCGTTCTTTCGGGTCAGTATAGACCACGTCCTTGCGGTCGATTTCGAGAAAGCCTGTTATCTTGCCCACGTTTTTGCTCCGGTAATATCGGTTATTCTGCGGCAACAGATGCCGCTGCGAGCCGTTCGGCTTCAAGCTGCTTCAGTGCACGGGCATAGTCACGAGGCATGACCTTGACGAAACGGGTGAGCGAACCCTCCCAATCGTCCAATATGGCCCGTGCGCGTTTGCTGTCAGTGTGCAGGTGGTGACGCTCGAGAAGGACACGCAGCCGGTCCGCGCTATGTCGGAGCATGTCACCCATGCCATTGTCATAGACACTGGCGGCCCTTTGTGTTGGCCGGCCAGTTCCCTCGTCATCATCTGCATCAGGCGTAATGGGTTCGACATCGACCATCGCCATGTTGCAGCGTTCGCGGAACAAGCCGTCTTCGTCGTAGACATAGGCAACTCCCCCCGACATGCCTGCTGCGAAGTTGCGGCCAGTGTTGCCCAGCACCACGACCACGCCGCCTGTCATGTATTCGCAACCATGATCACCCGTTCCCTCGACCACCGCGACGGCACCCGAGTTGCGGACGGCGAAGCGTTCACCTGCTACCCCTTGAAAATAGGCTTCGCCGGCTATGGCACCGTAGAGAACAGTGTTGCCGACGATGATATTCTCGGTCGGATCACGCCGCACATGGGCTGGCTGTCTCACGATGACGCGTCCACCGGATAATCCCTTGCCGACATAATCATTTGCGTCGCCGGTCAACTCCAGCGTTATACCGTGGGCGAGAAATGCTGCAAAGCTTTGGCCGGCGACCCCGCTAAAGGCGATCTGGATCGTGTTGTCGGGCAGACCTGCGTGACCGTATTTCTTTGCCACTTCACCTGATAGCATCGCGCCGACTGTGCGATTGACGTTCTTGACGTCGCGCTCAATCCGTACGACTTCGCCGTGTTCCAGCGCCGAGCCAGAAGCGGCGATCAACTCGCGGTCAAGTGCGTGGTCGAGGCCATGATCTTGTGTTTCGGTCTGGTGCAGCGATGCCCCTGCAGGTAACGCCACCTTGTGCAGCAACCGGGACAGGTCGATGCCCTGTGCCTTCCAGTGCCGCAGGGCCTGGCTCATATCGATCCGGTCCACCCTGCCGACCATCTCGTCTATCGTGCGGAATCCCATTTCGGCCATTATCTGGCGCAGTTCCTCTGCAACAAAGAAGAAATAGTTGATGACATGTTCGGGCTGGCCGGTGAAGCGCTTGCGCAGCACAGGGTCTTGTGTGGCAACGCCGACCGGACAGGTGTTCAGATGGCATTTGCGCATCATGATGCAGCCTGCAGCGATCAAAGGCGCTGTCGCAAAGCCGAATTCATCTGCTCCAAGCAGAGCGCCGATGGCAACGTCCCGACCGGTTCGCAGACCACCATCGACCTGCACCGCGATCCGCGAACGCAGGCCATTGAGCAACAGCGTCTGCTGCGTCTCGGCAAGCCCGATTTCCCAAGGACTACCGGCATGGGTCAGCGAAGTGAGCGGAGACGCGCCGGTACCACCTTCATAACCGGAAATCGTGACATGGTCCGCGCGCGCCTTTGATACGCCTGCAGCAACGGTGCCAACACCTACTTCGGACACCAGCTTTACTGAAATGCGTGCTGTCGTGTTCACATTCTTCAGGTCGTGAATCAACTGCGCCAGATCTTCGATGGAATAGATATCGTGATGCGGTGGTGGCGAGATCAGGCCAACACCTGGGGTCGAATGGCGGACGCGGGCGATGTTCTTGTCGACTTTGTCACCGGGCAATTGGCCACCTTCGCCAGGCTTTGCCCCTTGCGCCATCTTGATCTGGATATCATCGGCATTGACCAGATATTCGGCGGTAACGCCAAAGCGACCGCTGGCAACCTGCTTAATTGCCGAACGCATTGAATCGCCGTTTGCCATCGGTGTGAAACGGTCGGATTCCTCGCCACCTTCGCCCGTGTTCGAGCGCGCACCAATGCGATTCATCGCGATGGCAAGTGTTGTATGTGCTTCGCGGCTGATCGATCCAAAGCTCATCGCGCCGGTTGCAAATCGCTTTACGATCTCGGAAGCTGGTTCGACTTCGTCAATGTCCAGCGGCTGGTCGACCTTTTTCAGGCTCATCAGGCCGCGAATGGTAAGCAGCCTTTCGCTCTGTTCATTGATCGACTGGGCAAACTCGGCATAGTTTTTCGGATCATTGCCCCGCACCGCATGTTGCAGATTGGCGACATTGGCCGGGGTCCAGGCATGTTCTTCGCCGCGGATACGGTATCCATAGATGCCCCCAACATCGAGCATGTTCTTGTACAGCGGGTTATTCCCATAAGCCGTGGCGTGGCGGCGTACCGTCTCTTCGGCTATCTCGACCAGGCCGGCGCCTTCAATCGTCGTTGCGGTACCTGTAAAATATTTGTCAATGAACGCACTCGACAGACCAATTGCGTCGAAAATCTGGGCTCCGCAATAGGATTGATAAGTCGAGATGCCCATCTTGGACATCACTTTCAATATGCCCTTGCCGACTGCCTTGATGTAGTTTTTCTGCACGTCATAAGAAGACAGTGGCAACTTGCGGCGTACCCGAATTTCCTCCAGCGTTTCGAAAGCGACATAGGGATTGACCGCCTCGGCTCCGTATCCCGCAAGCGCACAGAAATGATGCACCTCGCGTGCTTCACCCGTTTCGACCACAAGGCCCGTCTGCATCCTCAGGCCTTGGCGAACGAGGTGATGATGCACCGCTGCTGTTGCCAGCAACGCGGGCATGGCGATCCGGTCCGGCCCTTGTTCACGGTCAGACAGGATAAGGATATTGCGGTCCGCAAGAACGGCCTCGGTCGCAGCCCAGCACATTTCCTTGATGGCCATTTCAAGACCCGCAGCACCGCTACTGGCTGCCCAGGTAATATCGATCGTTTCCGTCCGGAAGGCGCCATCCAGTGCCTCTTCAACCGACCGAATCTTGTCGAGATCGGCATTGGTCAGGACCGGCTGGTCGACCTCGAGGCGCTTGTGGGTGCCTGCTTCGCGACCCAACAGGTTGGGGCGCGGCCCAATCATCGACACCAAGGACATCACGAGCTCTTCGCGGATGGGGTCGATTGGCGGGTTCGTGACTTGTGCAAAATTTTGCTTGAAATAATCGTAGAGCAAGCGCGGCCGGGCCGAAAGAATGGCAATCGGCGTGTCGGTGCCCATCGACCCCAACGGGTCTTCCCCGTTGGTTGCCATCGGCTCAAGGAACTTGCTGATGTCTTCCTGCGTAAATCCGAACGCTTGCTGGCGATCAATCAAAACTGCCGGGTCGTTGGGGAGCAGGTCTGGCACGACCTCCACATCGTCCAGGTCCTTGAGCTTATACTGCGCAGCCTTGAGCCAGTCAGCATAAGGTTCTGCAGCAGCCAGTTCGGCCTTGATCTCTTCATCCTCGATGATACGTCCTTGTTCGAGGTCGATAAGCAACATCCTGCCCGGTTGAAGCCGCCATTTGCGCACAATATTGTCTTCCTTGACCGGAAGAACACCGGATTCTGACGCCATGATCACATGGTCATCGTCAGTCACGCAGAAACGGGCAGGCCGCAAGCCGTTGCGATCAAGTGTTGCGCCAATCTGACGACCGTCGGTGAACGCGACTGCGGCAGGGCCATCCCATGGCTCCATCAATGCTGCATGATATTCGTAAAAGGCCTTGCGCCCGGCATCCATCATCGGATTGCCTGCCCAGGCCTCGGGGATCAACATCATAATGGCGTGCGACAGGGAATAGCCACCGGCAAGCAGCAACTCCAATGCATTATCTAGACACGCGGTGTCCGATTGTCCGTGCGGGATGATTGGCCACATCTTGTCGAGGTCAGGCCCGAGCAATTCGGATTCCATTGCCCGCCTTCGCGCGTTCATCCAGTTGACGTTGCCGCGTACAGTGTTGATTTCACCATTGTGCGCGATGAAGCGATAGGGATGGGCGAGCTTCCACGACGGGAAAGTGTTGGTTGAAAATCGCTGGTGAACCAGTGCCAGTGCAGATGTGGTCAGCGGGTTCTGCAAATCCTTGTAGAAACTTCCGACTTGCCCTGCGAGCAACAGACCCTTGTAAACAATTGTCCGCGATGAAAAGGACGGCATATAAAATTCGATCAAGTCCGGCAGGCCGTGCTTTTCACCCAAGGCTGCCAGCGGGTTGTGCACCTGCTTGCGGATCGCGAGCATTTTGCGTTCGAATGCGTCCTGGTCGGGTGTCGCGTCACCGCGCCCGATTAACGCCTGGCGAATCACCGGCATCTGCTCGATAACCGTCGCGCCAAGGCCGGTAATGTCTATCGGCACATCGCGCCATCCGATCAGCTTTTGCCCTTCTTTTGCGATAAAGGCGTCGAAATAGCCTACCGCGAATTTCCGCGATGCTTCGTGGCGAGGCAGGAAGCACATGGCCACGGCATAGTCGCCAACAGGAGGCAGGGTCAGGCCCTGGGAAATAGCCCAGTCGCGCAGCAATGCGTCGGGGATCTGCAACAAGAGCCCGGCGCCGTCCCCCAGCAGCGGATCGGCGCCGACTGCACCACGGTGATCAAGATTGACCAGGATTTCCAGCCCGCGCGTAACCGTGGCGTGTGTTTTGATACCCTTGATATTTGCAATGAACCCCACGCCGCACGCATCGTGCTCGTCTCGAGGGTCATACAGACCTTGCTTTGGCGGAAAACCCATTTGAAACCGCAATCCTATCTAAATAACGAATTATGATTCGCGGTAGACTTAAGTTCGCGTAATTTAAAGGCATGATTGCTCGCACAATAGCAACGAATCTTGCGCACGGGTAAAGTTTGGTTATCTTCGGGCCGATGGCAACATTGCTGCGACGTGCCTTCGATATGCTTTGCAATGACATCGGTCGAAGGACAATTTGCCAATGGTTTTAGCATTGCTTGCAAGTGCCCTTAACAAATCGCTTAACCAAGCGAGTGATATCTCTCGATCTGCAGTACAGAGACATGAGCCTGGAGACCAACCCAAACATAAGCCGCAAGGGGCACCAACATTTGTTAAGCTATCCCAGCTATCTGTCGCCAATGGGTCGCAGAGGACATCAGGGCTATAATCCATCTCGCCCTAGTCGGCGCTCGAGGCAAACCGTCTCCCAGGCGCGACATGGCCCCCTTCCCTTTGGCGTTATTGTCATGGTCCTGTCAGCAGCAACCTTTGGACTGATATTCTTCCAGGACTCGATCCCGTCTACCGTAAATGCAACCATTCAAATGTCGCGCAATCTGGGTCGAGAAAACGCCCCTCCCGTCGGCGCTTATTATTCCGGTTGCAATGACGCCCGCGCGGCGGGCGTTGCACCTTTGTATTCTGGAGAACCAGGTTATCGACCCGAGATGGACGGTGATGGTGACGGGATCGCATGCGAGCCTTATCGCGGCATGTAACGCTCTCCTGGGCATTGCCAATTCTTGCCGGATCGCCTGACGCCTCATCTGGAGGGCACTTCACTGTGAAGCGGGAAAAACAAGGGTTCAAACCTTCGTTGCGATCAATGTAGATCATCTTGAGGTCAGGCGGAGCGGACGATCTCGACACAACCAGACAAACCGGAGGTCGAAGGCGCCAGTTTTGCCGCCTGAACAATCCGCCTTGCCATTTTACCAAATTCCGTCGCTGGCTCACTTGCGACAATGCGCAAATTGCCCGTGCCACCCCAAGGAGCAACGTCGAATAGGATGACGCCCCAGACCTCTATCATGCGACGTTGCCAGTTGCCCGGAAAAGTAAGCATGGGCTTATTGCGCCCAATTGCGCTTGTTGTGCCCATCTGCGTTGTTCGGCAGATATTCTCTCAGCTCGCTTGAAAAAAGTCTTGAAGGACGCTGAACATAGGCAAGCTTTGGGGGAACCATGCGCACAACCATGTGCAGTACCTTCTCGCGCGCCTGCATGCCGTGACGACGGGCCCTGCCCAACAGTGGGTGACCAGGGCCCGTCATATTCGCAACACTTCGATTACATCGCCAACCGAACACGGACAAATCCAGAGCGACCAGCCCCCGGCAGGCGCGCGCCCAACGCAACGTCGGAGCCTGTGATCCGGTTATAACCTGCCAAGTGCTCAAGATAATAAGTATCGAACAGATTCTCGATGCCAAAATCTACACGAGTGCCATCACGGATTAGCCAGTTGCCGTAAAGATTGGCAAGTGAATGGCCTTTGCTCACGACCTCGTTGTTGATCGAAGAGACCTTGGTTTGTCTGGCAACGAGTTGCCCTTCAAGTGACAGCGACCACCGTGCCGTTTCCCAACTCATGACAAGTCGGCCGTTTGCAGGCGCTACGCGGTATAGATTATCGCCAATATCCCGCCGTTTCGCTCGGACATAGCTGGCCACGCCGTCAAGCCGCAGCGGGCCGACAAGCCTTGTTCCAAATGCGATATCCGTGCCCCAGATGGTCGCATCGGTATTGGCAAAGCGCAGTGGCGTGGGATCGCCGCTGGCGGCCGAGACCATTTCAACCGGCGTGTTGATGACACCGGGGCTATTATCGAACGGCACGCCCTGAATGAAGTCATCAATCCGGCGATAATAGACAACCGGCCGGGCATAGGCATTGTCATCCTGCCAATCGAAGCCGAGTTCGCCAATCCATGCCTTTTCAATCTTCAAATCGGGCGAACCGACATAGATATTGCCGTCGGCAAGACCGCCGCTCGCCTCTGTCGGCAACCAGGAGAAGCGTTCCACCACGCTGGGTGCTCGCGTCTTGTGTGCAATTGTGAGGCGCGGTGTTACCGCTCCCATGTCTGCCCATAAACGCAGCGATGCATCAATGCTCGTGTTTGACCAGTTGCGGTCGGCATTGGCAAACGCATTGGCAAGGTTGACAGGGCCTGCCGGGACGCCCGGTCCAACAC
>JBATDO010000174.1:0-1989 GCA_049663505.1 Sphingorhabdus sp. | reverse complement strand
GGCTTCACCATGCCTGCTAGCTTGGCCGCATCCCAGTTTGTCAGCCGAACACATCCGTGGCTTTCGGCGCGGCCAATGGTTTGGGGTTCGCTAGTTCCGTGGATCCCATAATGCGGCTTCGACAGATCAATCCAGACGACACCCACCGGACCATTTGGACCGGGTGGCAACAGGAGCTTATCCTTTTCATCGCTAACATCCCAAAACAATTTGGGATTGTAGTGGAACTCAGGATTGCGTGCCACGCCCTTTATTGACCATGTACCCAACGGCAGTGGATCATGCTTGCTACCCATTGTAGCGGGAAATGATGCAATCATTTTGTTGCCGGAGCCATAAGCTCTGAGGATGCCTTCAGACTTGTCGACGACAATCTTGTCCACTTGTGGTTGCCCTGAAGCAGCGCCGAGCTTTTTCAGCGTATCTGTCCAACCGCTGTCATCATTCTCCAATGGCGTGATTGTCACGTCAGCAACGTTTGGAACGCGGATAACACTTTCTGCGACGAAGCTCGTTTGGGCGTTGTTTAGCGCAGTCAATGTTTCAGGCGTCGTGTGAAAGCGTTCCGCCAGCGCCTCCGTGATGTCCCGATATCCAAGCGATGGCAATTTTGCCTGTTCTTCAGCCTTCTCAGGAAAATTGCTTACAAAAGGGCCTTTCGCAAAGCCTGCCGGAATGCGCACGAACCTGGTTGCAGGCACCAAAAATTTTGAAATGGCCTCGTTGGTTGCAGCGTCAATCTTGCCGCTTTGTATTAGATGATTGGCTTTTTGAAACTCGCCTATTGCAAGGGTCAGCGTCTGGCCGGCCTTGCCATCGATCACGCCCGGCGAAAAACCGATCTGGTCGAGTATTACCTGAATTTGGAGCATATCGAGGTCATCGCTGAGCGGCGTGGTCTCACCTACTACCTCTATGAATTCCAGGCTGTCGGGGTCGCGCGCTGGTTCAACAGCAGGTTGCCGCTGCGCCGTGCTATCATCTCTCTTGCTGTCTTCGCTTCCACAACTCGCCAGCATTCCAACAGCAACAATCAAACCTAATCTTTTCATTGAGCAACCTTTTCGTGTTTTCACCATTAACGGCTTGGTGCAGTGAAGGTTCCTCTTTCCGGGTGGGCGGCAGCGGCATCAACTTTGGCGCCAGGAAATTTGGCCTCAGAGATAACTCGGGAGATTTTAGGGGTTTTGGCGCACAAAATGCGTCTCAGTGCACCAATAGGGATGTTGTGAACTGCGCAAGTCGCGGACATCGCGCGACAAATCACAACCATATAGAATATGTTAAGTAATTGGTATAAAAAGGAAAAATACCTAGTTCTGCTGGGGAGGATTGAACTGGGGACCTCGTCATTACCAAAGCAAGGGAAGCACGGCCGGAAGCCCAGTATTTCTGGGGGTTTTGGATGATCGCGGATGTGATTTTGCCGATAACCCATACCAGATCCAACCCGTGAGGAGTTGCTGTTTTGGCGTTTTCCTATTGAAAGTTCTTTGGTCCAATAAGATTGGGAAAAGGGACCTGCGCTGGACTTACGGTTCGCGAATACTGTGTAGATATCGGCATCAACACGGAAATGGTGAAATCGATCAACAGGTCCGATCTGGACAAAGCCCGCACTTGGTCGTTTCGCGACGTTGACGATATTGAGAATGATGTTGCGATCTTGCGAAGAGTGACGTTCCTGTGGCTTAATTCGATGCTAACACAGGAAGGACACCGGGGCGGGGGCATATTTTGCTTGTATGAGTTGGTCGGCGTTGGTTGTCTGATCGAGGATCTCATAGAGTAAATTGCCCTTGCTGCATGGCAGCATATTAGCAACCCAGCACATGAGGCCAATGCTTCGCTAATTTACGTAGCCCACGCCTAATGGTGTGGCGACTTACAGGTTCCATTGAAACCGAACCGTCCCACCTTAGTGACATCACAAATACAGGCAGCGTTGCGCCATAGGGTTTACCAGACTCTGGTACAGTAATTCTACCG
>JBATDO010000173.1:0-1912 GCA_049663505.1 Sphingorhabdus sp. | reverse complement strand
CCGTGGCAGTGGGCACGCGCAACACACCGCCGGGTACGCAGTGGGTCGGCCAGACCGTTGACCTGCGCAGCCTGCGCATCGTTTTTGCCGACGTGCGCTTCTGGCGCATGGCGTTGCTCATCTTCTTCACGAATGGTACGTTGCTGGCCTTCCAGGGGCTTTGGGCCGGCCCTTATTTGAGCGATGTGCTGGGTTTGGACGCGATTTCACGCGGCAACGTACTCTTTGTGCTGAGCTTAGGCGTAACGATAGGGTTTCTGATTTCGGGCTGGCTGGCTGACCGCTTTGGGCTGGCGCAGATCGTAAGCCTGGGCACGGTGCTGTTCATCGTCGCGCAGATCGCATTGGCCTTGCAGCCGCCGCTAGTACACGTGGGCTGAAATAGCCCAACGGATTGCGGTAGGAAGTTGCCAGAAATGGGTTGATTGATTAACATCTTGTCGCTTTGGCGATGTTGAATGTAGCTGAAACGACGAAGGAGACAAGATGCCTGGTCCAAAAGCACCGCAAATCGAGTTGAGTGCGCAGGAACGCAGCGAGTTGGAGCAGTTGGTACGGCGCCATAGCACGAAACAGCAAATTGCGCTGCGCGCCCGGATTGTACTGGCGAGTGCAGCAGGCAAGTCGAATCGCCAAATCGTGCGGGAAGAAGAGGTGCATATCGAGACAGTGCGCCTATGGCGCGGACGCTGGTTAGGGTTGCAGCCGATTCCACTGGAGGAACTGAGTGCGGAGGAGCGGCTTGAAGATGTGCTGCGACCTGGAGCGCCGCCGACGCTCACGGCAGAACAGGTCAGCAAGATCATCGCATTGGCGTGCGAGGCGCCAGCGAAGTCAGGGCGGCCCATCAGCCAGTGGACAGGTCGAGAAGTTGCTGATGAGATCATGAAGCGAGGGATTGTTGAGCAGATATCGCCCCGCCACGCGCGGCGGCTGCTAAAAAGGGGGACCTGCAACCGCACCGCATCCGCTACTGGTTGACCCCAGGCGATGACCCAGATTTTGACGAGAAGGTGACAGACGTGTGTCAAGTATATCGAGATGCACCTGAGCGACACGAGCAAGGTGAACGCACGATAAGCACGGACGAGTTGACCGGTGTGCAAGCATTGGAATCCATCCATCCAGGATTGCCGATGGCACCCGGTAAAGTGGAACGGCGTGAGTTCGAGTACACCCGTCATGGTACGCTCACTTTCATCCTGAGTCGTGACGTAGCGACAGGAAACGTGATTGCTCCGCACGCCGGACCTACCCGCACGGAAGCTGATTTCCTGGCGCATGTGCAAGCGGTGGTCGCCACTGACCCCACTGCAAAGTACTGGCATTTTGTCTGCGATAATCTCAACACGCATCAGTCGGAGTCCTTAGTCCGCTGGGTGGCAGCTGAATCCGACCTCGATATTGACTTGGGCGAAAAAGGCAAGTCTGGTATTCTCGGTTCTCAGCCAAGCCGGGCTGCCTTCCTCAATGACCCGACTCATCGCATCGTCTTTCACTACACACCCAAGCACTGCTCTTGGCTCAACCAGATCGAAATCTGGCTCAGCATTCTCACCCGCAAGTTACTCAAGCGTGGCTCATTCCGCTCGCGCGATGAGCTGAAAGCAAAGGTGCTTGCCTTCATCGAATACTACAATCGTACCATGGCCAAACCTTTCAAGTGGACGTATCAGGGCAAGCCACTTGTGGCATAAATACCGGCCTATTTCGGCCCACGTGTACTAGTCAGATTCGGAAGACGGGGCGTGCACCAAGGGGAGAGACCTCTCGCTAAACCAATTCCGCCCCCTATACATCAAGCCCGGGATATTAAGCGGTTCGGCAATCGGTCTACCGGTGTAACGGCCATACGCAAAACAAGCCAAAAACAATTGGATCCCATAAGAGAATGAATAGGCCAAAGCAGCAC
>JBATDO010000172.1:0-2926 GCA_049663505.1 Sphingorhabdus sp. | reverse complement strand
GGTGGGTACAGCCCCTTGCGCTGGATAACGTCCGGACGATTGACACCCGCTGCTGCCACCTTCAACAATATTTCACCACGAGCGGGCACAGGTATGGGCCTTTGGCATGGCACAAGCACATCCGGTCCGCCTGGTGCCCGGATCTCAATCGCTGTCATAAATTCCGGTAATTCGGCCATTTGCCTATAATCCCCTTTTGTATAGCTGCGTATTAGGCAGCTTATATATTGACAGCAAGCGCGGCGGCGTCAAAATATGTCACATGGAAAGCGACGAGAATCTGCCGCTGCGCCGCGACGATCCGCTGACGAACTTGGTCAGACAGGATATCGATGCCCTGTCCGTGAGAGAACTTGAGCAACGAATTGCCGCATTGAGAACAGAAATAGGAAGGTGCGAGGGCAAGATCGCGTTCGCCACACGACACCGCAGCGCCGCTGATGCGCTGTTCAAGAAGTGAGTGTTCAAAAAACCCTAAGATTAAACGGGTTTTATCCGTTATCTTTGCAATGGCGGTTGAAAGCGGAAAAGCCCAAGCCGATATAGTAAAAAACAACCAGCGACCCTGAGCCAGGAGCCAATATTATGCCATCATTTGCGGAATCGCTGGAAGCCACGCTGCACAATGCGCTTAAACACGCAGGTGATCGCGCGCATGAATATGCAACGCTGGAGCATTTGCTCCTGGCGTTGATCGATGACGCCGATGCAGCAAAGGTCATGCAGGCCTGCGGCGTTGATCTTGGCGAACTTTCGGACATAGTCATTACCTATCTGGATAGTGAATTGGAGAGCTTGAAAGTCGAAGGCAAGGTCGACCCTTCGCCAACAAGCGGATTCCAGCGGGTGGTTCAAAGGGCGATCTTGCACGTTCAGAGTTCGGGCAAGGATGTAGTCACCGGTGCCAATGTGCTTGTGGCCTTGTTTTCCGAACGGGAGAGCTATGCTGTTTACTTCCTTCAGCAGCAGGACATGAGCCGGCTGGACGCGGTTTCCTATATTAGTCACGGCATTGGTAAAGACGGCAAGCTTGCAGAGCCACGGCAGGTAACGGGTAGCGAACAGAAGAACGAGGAAGAAAACGACCCAAAGGCCAAGAAAGACAAAAAGGAAGGCGCGCTAGACCAGTTTACCGTGAATTTGAACGAAAAGGCCAAGGAAGGTCGCATTGATCCACTGATCGGACGCGGTGCCGAAGTAGACCGTACCGTGCAGATCCTGTGCCGACGCTCGAAGAACAATCCACTCTATGTTGGTGAGCCTGGTGTCGGCAAAACCGCCATCGCAGAGGGCCTGGCGCGCAGGATTGTGGAGAAGCAGGTGCCCGAAGTCCTTCTTCCGGCCGTGATTTACTCGCTGGATATGGGCGCGCTGCTCGCTGGTACGCGTTACAGGGGTGACTTTGAAGAACGCCTTAAGGCGGTGGTCTCAGAATTGGAAAAGCTCCCTGATGCTATTCTGTTCATCGACGAGATTCACACAGTTATCGGCGCTGGTGCAACGAGCGGTGGCGCGATGGACGCATCCAATTTGCTGAAGCCGGCGCTTTCTGGTGGCACAATCCGGTGCATCGGATCGACCACTTACAAGGAATTTCGCAATCACTTCGAGAAGGACCGCGCCTTATTACGCCGTTTCCAGAAGATTGATGTCAATGAACCAAGTATCGAAGATACGATCAAGATCCTTGCCGGACTGCGCTCTGCCTTTGAAGAACATCACAAGGTCAAATATACACCCGACGCGCTCAAGGCCGCAGTTGAACTCTCGTCACGTTATATCAATGACCGCAAACAGCCTGATAAGGCCATTGACGTGATAGACGAGGTTGGCGCCATGCAGATGCTGGTAGCGCCGTCAAAGCGTCGCAAGCTTATCACTGCGCGTGAAATCGAAGCGGTTATCGCGACGATCGCGCGCATCCCTCCAAAGCAGGTATCCAGTGACGACAAGACGGCGCTGGGGAGCCTTGAGGCCGACCTCAAACGCGTTGTCTTCGGCCAGGACAAGGCCATCGAGGTACTGGCAAGCGCAATCAAGCTTAGCCGCGCAGGACTGCGCGATACAGAAAAGCCGATAGGCAGCTATTTGTTCAGCGGGCCAACCGGCGTTGGTAAAACTGAAGTCGCACGGCAATTGGCATCAATCCTTGGTATCCCGCTCAAGCGCTTTGACATGTCTGAATATATGGAACGCCATAGCGTCAGCCGGCTTATCGGTGCGCCCCCAGGCTATGTTGGTTTCGATCAAGGCGGACTTTTGACCGATGCCGTGGACCAGAGCCCGCATAGCGTGTTGCTGCTCGATGAAATCGAAAAGGCCCATCCCGACCTTTTCAACATATTGCTACAGGTCATGGACAATGGTCGACTGACTGATCACCATGGAAAGACTGTGGACTTCCGCAATGTCATCCTGATCATGACCACCAATGCAGGGGCAAGTGACATGGCCAAGGAGGGCATTGGATTTGGCAATAACATTAGCAAGGAAGATGCAGGAGACGAGGCGGTCAAAAAGATGTTTGCGCCTGAATTCCGCAATCGTCTCGATGCCACTGTTCCTTTCGGGTATTTACCGACCGAAGTGGTGGCCCGAGTGGTGGACAAGTTCATCCTTCAGCTTGAACTGCAGTTGGCCGACCAAAATGTCCATATCAAGCTGGATGACGCCGCGCGTGCCTGGTTGACTGAGCGGGGCTATGACAAGCTCTATGGCGCCCGTCCGATGGGTCGCCTTATCCAGGAGAAAATCAAGCAGCCGCTGGCTGAAGAACTTTTGTTCGGCAAACTGGTTCATGGCGGTGAAGTTGCGGTCCATATCAAGGATGATCAGCCAGCGTTCGAGATCACGCCTGCACCACCCAAGGCTGCAAAAGCAAAGCCAGCCAAGAAAAAGAAGACAGCTAGCAAGGCCAGCAAGGCAC
>JBATDO010000171.1:0-1918 GCA_049663505.1 Sphingorhabdus sp. | reverse complement strand
TTCCCACACTTGCCCCTGGTTGCACATAAACAACAACGGACGCGTACGGATGATATGGGTTGCTATAGCCCAGGATTTGCTGGACTTATACAGCTTTTCACGGACATGGACGAATAAGAAGTTGGTGGACAGGGCTGGATTCGAACCAGCGTACGGAAAACCGGGCAGATTTACAGTCTGCTGCCTTTAACCACTCGGCCACCTGTCCACACTTTGCGGGGCAATATGAAAAAACATAAGGGCCGGTCCCGCTAAGGAAGCAGCCCAATGGCGAAACGCCACTTGCCTGTCAATGCCTCAAGTGGGAAAGGGGCAACTTCAATGAAAAATCTTCGCTGTTAGAGAGTACCAAATGTCATCGCACAAAAGCCAACGCCGCAGGGGACCAGCTCCAGTCAGCGGCAATCCGAAATTCTATGGTCGTCATGCAGTTTATGCAGCACTCGACAATCCTGACCGGCGACTCATCAAATTATGGGGCACGCGCGAAGAGCTTGGCAAGATCGTGGTGCCAGACGGCTTGAGCGTTCAGTACGCAGAAGTAGCCGATCTGGCTCGATATGTTCCCAAGGACGCGCCGCATCAAGGATTGGTCCTCGAGGTAGCCGCAATGGAGGATGTTTGGCTCACCGATGCGCTCGCAGTTGACGCAGACGACAACCGACCGCTCATCATACTTGATCAAATTACGGACCCACACAATGTCGGCGCTATTTTTCGCACGGCAGCGGCATTCAATGCGGTCGCAGTGATTACCCAGGACCGGCATGCTCCACCAGAATCTGGCGCGCTTGCCAAGGCGGCCTCAGGTGCCCTCGAAATAACACCTTGGGTTCGCGTCGTGAACCTTGCACGTGCGCTCGAAGAAATTGGAGAGGCAGGCTATTGGCGCATCGGATTGTCAGGTCATGCCACGACCACACTTGACCAAGCGCTGACGCCCGGGCGCAATGCCTTGGTGCTGGGGGCCGAAGGCGATGGGATGCGCCGAAACATCGAGGAACATTGCGATACTTTGGCAAAACTGCCAATCAGCGAAAGGATGGAGTCCTTGAACGTTTCCAATGCTGCAGCAATTGCGCTGTATGCAGCGACAGTCAGGGCCGGTTGAAGACGAAACAGGGGACATATCATGCGGAGCGCCAGAATTTGGGTTAAAGTTGCACTGGTTTGCACGGCATCCTTTTCTCTTGGAGGTTGCCTGATATTACCTGGCGAGTTCGTGTCCGACATGACGGTGCACAAGAACGGCGAGTTCAGCTTTTCCTACAAGGGGCAGATACAGCTTGTTGGGCTTGCCAACATCTTGAACAGCGAAGCTCTCAACAAGACTGCTAGTGACGAGTTCAAGGCGACTTGCTGGAATGAGTCTTCCGAACCAAGTTCGGAAATTTCAGAAGAGGCAGATACAGACCAAAGGCCAGATGATATTGCCGTGATGCCCGGCAACACGCACTTGGCAATGATGGCGAGCCTCACACCGGTTGTCCAGTTTGTGGCCGCGGGCGATGCAACTCCTGCCCTGGAAACTGATGAGGATGCGAGATCGGTCGCAGACGCTGCAGCAGAAGTGGCAGATGCAGCGGCACAAACCACCTCTTCTTGGCCGACCGAGCGAGAATGCAGCAAAGCAGAGGTCGCAGAGCAGAAGGCTGCGTGGGACCTTGAGCAAGCTGCAGCAAAGCAACGCGATGAAGAGGCCAAGAAAATGGCCTCAATGATGCTCGGCGGCATAGACCCCAGAGACCCCAAAACGATAGCACGCTTCACACGCGAGGTCGAACGGCTAGCTGCCTGGCACAAAGTTGAGCACATGGGCAACGGTGTGTTCATGATCGACTATAGCACCAAGGGTAAGCTCGCAGATGATTTCGCTTTCCCGGTTATTCCGCGTTATGCGCTAGGCGAACCGATGATC
>JBATDO010000170.1:0-1784 GCA_049663505.1 Sphingorhabdus sp. | reverse complement strand
CGGAGTTACCGCCTGCATTCCCACTGCCGTTGCCCGCATTGCCAGAGTTTCCGCCTGCATTACCATTGGCGTTGCCCGCATTGCCGGAGTTGCCGCCTGCATTGCCGTTGGCGTTGCCCGCATTGTCGGAGTTGCCACCTGAATAGGCGCTGCTTCCCGCACGAGCGGCGATGCTATCAATCGCCTGGCTACCGCTGATCAGTCCTGCTGTGGCAACTGCAAGGCTGATGGGCTCGCTGTTGATCGCCGAACTGATCCAACCAGAGAAGCCCGAACCGGTAGCTCCGTTTGACAATCCCGCGCCATCCGAACTCGCATCTGAGGCATTGCCCTTTTGCGTCCCGATGTCGCTATCCGAGGTTTGCTTGGTAGAACTGCTATCGGTATCTCCAGATGTTGTTGCCTTCTCTTCAATTTTTCCCGAACCGCTATTGGTGGTTGGCAATGTCGAACGGATCGACTTTTCGTCTGTTCCAAGAACCTTTAGCAGCTGCTTGTCATTCCCATCAACGCGACCGATCCTTCCAGGAACGATCATATCAGATGCGCCGCCGTCCAAAGTTGACACTTCTACGCGGCCTTCGGTGACTTGAACGGTTGCTCCATTTTCCGTGACAGTCACATTAAAAGTCGTTCCCTTAACAACGGCTGCCAGATAGGGTGTTTTTACGCCGAAATGAGGGGTTTCCATCTTGCGAATTTTAAACAATGCGCTTCCAACTGACTGGAATATTTGGACTACCGCGCCTGTTTCCGATGGCTTGGTTATCCGCACTCGGCTCTTCGGGCTAACGATGACATATTCACCGCCCCGCACAATGACTGCCCTCCCGGATGCACCGGTCGCGACTGCATCTCCTGCCTGTAATAGCATCCCGCGTGAGGCTGAGCTTGAGCTGTTCCCCGTCTCGACGGACACCTCCCCGCTGCTTTCCGAAATTTGCCAGCTTTTGGTACCCGCTTGTGCTGGGCTGGTCAGGAACATGGCTATCATCGCGATGTTCAGAAACGCTCGAAATATTGCCTGTAGAACTGCCATCGGATAGCCTCAAAATTTATTTGATTGAGCAGTTCTAACGATTAAGTCTGACCAAGCCTTGGTTAAACTTGGCTAATATTTGGTAAATTTATATTCTAACTCGGTTAACTGAAGTTCAACAATTTTAGTCCAAATAATCAACTTTAGTTCGTTTGAGCAACTTGTTGGCCTTCAATTCATGTCACGCGATCATATTTTCCAAGGCATCTGTGTCGCTGCTGCGTTGCTGGCGAGCACACCTGTAAACGCTCAGGATAAGGTCGTCCCAGAGGCTGGATGGCGCACCCTCATTCCTTCTGGATCATCAGAAACTAAAATTGAGCGTGATAGCGATGTTGAGGCACCATTGTTGGTAAAGAACGCCATTGGTAACATTGATTTTGATGATGATCCGAGCCTCCAGCCGATACGAATAGGTTCGGTATTAATTGAAGCCGACTCCCCAATTGATCATTCCATATTTGAAACGGTTATCGAGCCATATTTGGGCATTCGAGCCACCAACAAAGACTTGGCCAAACTAGCTGGCGAAATCGCAGATTTAGCTCGTTCTAAAGGGATGCTACTGGCCAACACATATATCCCGAAACAACTTATGGAGTTGGGGATCATTCGAATTGTGCTGGATCTAGGCACAATCGATGAGGTCAGGGTCGAAGGATCAAAAAGTCGGGCTTTGCGAAGGCTACTCGACCCACTGGCGGGAAAAGCTGTCGTCCAAAAGGAACTCGAACGACGATTAATG
>JBATDO010000169.1:0-7032 GCA_049663505.1 Sphingorhabdus sp. | reverse complement strand
AGTCAAGAAGGTTCCGAGTCGTCCAGCACGTGACCGCGGCGATGATCGTCGCCAGTCTGGCAAGTTGACCGTGACGCGTGCACTAGAAGGCGATGAGGGCGCGCGTGCTCGCTCGCTTGCCGCTCTGAAACGTGCCCGTGAAAAGGAAAAGCGCTCTCACGGTGGTCGGCGCGAAGTGCAACCTAAGCAACAGCGCGACGTAGTCGTTCCAGAAACGATTACCGTTCAAGAGCTTGCAAATCGCATGGCCGAGAAGGTTTCGGATCTCGTCAAGGCATTGTTCCGCCTCGGGTCCCCCGTTGCCAGCACCGATGTCATCGATCAGGACACTGCAGAACTTGTCATCGAAGAATTTGGTCACAATATTGTCCGCGTTAGTGACGCTGATGTCGATATTTTGCACGATGACGATGTCGATGCTCCAGAAACGTTAAAGCCTCGTCCTCCCGTCGTAACTGTCATGGGCCATGTTGATCATGGTAAAACGTCGCTCCTTGATGCACTGCGCGGCGCCAATGTGGTGTCTGGCGAAGCAGGCGGCATAACTCAGCATATCGGCGCATATCAGGTGAAGTCAAAGGACGGTTCGCTAATCACCTTCCTCGACACACCGGGCCATGAAGCCTTTACCCAGATGCGTCAGCGTGGAGCATCGGTAACAGATATTGTGATCCTGGTTGTTGCTGCAGATGATGGATTGATGCCACAAACCATTGAGGCGATTAAGCATTCGAAAGCAGCGGGTGTTCCGATGATTGTTGCCATCAACAAAATGGACAAAGAAGGCGCAAATCCTCAAAAGGTCCGGGAACGTCTGCTCGAACACGAAGTGGTCGTTGAAGCTATGGGGGGCGAAGTCCAGGACGTCGAAGTGTCTGCTTTGAAAAAGACCGGGCTGGATGACCTTCTGGACAAGCTGGCGCTTCAGGCCGAGGTTATGGAATTGAAAGCAAATCCTGACCGCCCAGCTGAAGCCGTCGTAGTTGAAGCGCAGCTTGATAAGGGGAGGGGGGCTGTTGCAACCGTCCTTGTTAAGCGAGGCACACTTAAGCGCGGTGACATATTTGTTGTCGGTTCGGAAAGCGGAAAAGTCCGTGCTTTGATCAACGACAAGGGGCAACAGGTCCCTGAGGCTGGCCCGGCTATGCCGGTTGAGGTTCTGGGCCTGACCGGAGTGCCGTCTGCAGGTGACGTCCTTACTGTTGTAGACAGTGAAGCGCGGGCCCGTGAAGTTGCCCTTTATCGCAAAGAACAGTCGACAAAGGCGCGTACTACGCAAGTCGCACCTAATCTGGAAAATCTTTTCGACAACTTGTCGGCGACGCGTGCAATGGAATATCCAGTTGTCATCAAGGCCGATGTGCAGGGCTCGGTCGAGGCAATTGCTACCGCATTGAACAATTTATCAACTGATGAAATCAAGGTCCGAATCTTGTTGGCAGGTGTTGGTGGCATTACGGAATCTGACATGATGTTGGCAGCTGCGTCCAATGCCCCATTGATTGGTTTCAATGTGCGTCCCAACAGCAAGGCTGCAGCGCTGGCCAAACGTGACCGGGTTCGTTTGAAATATTTCGACGTAATTTATCACCTGACGGCGGACATAGCCAAGGAAATGGCAGGCGAATTGGGTCCCGAAATCATCGAAACAGTTGTTGGTCGCGCCGAGATCAAGGACGTGTTTCCTGCAGGAAAGAAAGACAAGGCTGCAGGCTTGCTCGTCGTCGATGGCTATATCCGCAAGGGCCTGCACACCCGTGTCACCAGAGACGATGTTATTGTCAGCAAGACGATCATTGCGTCGTTGCGCCGGTTCAAGGATGATGTTGCAGAGGTGCGCGCAGGGCTAGAATGCGGTGTTGTCCTAGAGGGGACGAACGACGTGAAGGCGGGCGACATGCTGGAAGTCTTCGAGGTCGAGGAGCGTGAACGGACATTGTAATTGCAACCCGTTGCCTGAACGCAAAGGGAGGGGATAACAAATGGCCAAGCATAATGATACCAACCCTGAGGGACGCTCGGTTCGCCTGTTGCGAGTCGGTGAGCAGTTTCGACACATATTGTCAGAGCTGCTTGCTCGCGGAGAGGTACATGACGATGTCCTCACGAGCCACAGCGTAAGCGTCACCGAGGTACGGATGTCGCCAGACCTACGTCATGCGACCGTCTTCATTAAGCCGCTGCTCGGTGCAAACGAAGAGGTCGTATTGAAAGCGTTGCGCACAAACACGGCCTTTTTTCAAAAGGAAGTCGCATCACGCGTAAGCATGAAATATGCTGCAAAATTGAAGTTCCGTGCAGATGAAAGCTTCGATCAGGCAACGCATATTGAAAACCTTCTGAGTGCGCCAAAAGTGAAGCAGGACTTGAGCGGAGGGTAGGCAACACTTTGCTGAGGCCGGATGGAAGCTCGGTTGCAGGATTCGTTTTCCACATAAAAAACAGCCTTGACGCTTTCGCGGGACGATCTGGTGAATTATCGATATCGCCCATGGCCAAGCTCTATTTTTACTATTCCTCGATGAATGCAGGTAAATCGACCACACTGCTACAGGCTGACTTTAATTACCGGGAACGCGGGATGGAAACGATGCTGTGGACGGCAGCACTCGACGATCGCTACGACACCGGTGTTGTGACTTCGCGAATAGGATTGCAGGCGCAAGCGCATCGTTTTGCCCCAAATACCGATATTGCCCGAGATATTGAATCCGAGCATGAAAAGCGCCCGCTTTCTTGTGTCATGGTCGATGAGGCCCAGTTTTTATCAAAATCGCAGGTTCTCAGTCTGGTGCGGGTCACTGATGTATCGAATATTCCTGTGCTGTGTTACGGTTTGAGGACTGATTTTGCAGGCGAACTATTTCCTGGATCGGCAACTCTTCTAGGTCTCGCAGACAATCTGATTGAGCTTAAGGCAGTTTGTTATTGCGGTCGGAAATCAACGATGAACCTGCGCGTTGATCATTCTGGAAGGACCGTAATGGACGGCGCACAGACCGAGATTGGTGGGAATGATCGCTATGTTGCGATGTGCCGCAAGCATTTTATGGAAGCAAGGGCAGCTGGTTGACGCTTTCATTGCAGGTTCATCATCTGTGGTTTAGTGCATGGTGATGAAAAAATTTCTGACCATTGTTGTCGCGTGTGTCGCATTGGTGCAACCGGCACTTGCGCGCAAACCCATGGCACATGTCTGGCCCGAACTGGGTGTAGAGACAGCGATTGTATTTCCCAATCATGGCGCAATCCGCAATTTCGAGGCTGATGGCAATGACGGCATTTGGCTCGAAGATCGCCAGCGGCGGTGGTATTATGCCGAGCTGCTTGGGGGATGTCAGGGACTGAATTTTGCGCAGGCTATTGGGTTCGATACGCGTGGTTTTTCCCGTTTCGATAAATTCAGCACGATCATCGTTAGAGACGAGGTCTGTCCGGTGGCAAGCCTTGTTACGTCTGAAAAGCCTCTTTCCAGAAAGCAGCGAATGAAGATGCGAAAGGCTGCAATCGCGGCGGGCGAACAAGTTGTCGCACCGTCAAATTGACTTGGTCGCGCGCTGCCCTAAAGGCAGGCCATGCATGGCTGGATAATTCTCGACAAACCCAAAGGCATTGGTTCAACCCAAGCCGTCTCTGCTGTAAAGCGTAATCTGCGCGAGGCTGGCTTTGGCAAAATCAAGGTCGGACACGGAGGCACGCTCGATCCTTTGGCGACAGGGGTGCTGCCAATCGCTCTAGGAGAGGCCACAAAATTGTGTGGCCGTATGCTGGATGCATCAAAAACCTATTTGTTCACCGTGGCTTTCGGGGTTCAGACAAGTGGGCTCGATAGCGAAGGCGAGGTTGTCGACCGCTCGGATGTTCGACCCACACGGAACGAGATAGAAATGCAGATGTCGCGGTTTACAGGCCTGATTGACCAGGTTCCGCCCGCTTATTCAGCGATCAAGGTTGATGGAAGACGTGCCTACGACCGGGCGCGTGCCGGTGAAGAAATTGAAATGAAAGCAAGGCAAGTGACAGTCCATTCCCTGGGCGTGCACGAGCACATGGCAGAATCCAATCGGCCTTTGGATGAAATGACATTTTTGGCCGAAGTTTCCAAGGGCACATATATCCGAAGTTTGGCCCGGGACATCGCCTTGGCAGTCGGGACAGTAGGCCATGTCACTATGCTCCGTCGGCTTAGGTCGGGTCCATTCACCGTTGAAAACGCGATTTCACTGGACAAACTCAATGCATTCGGCCAAGGCGCGCCGCAAGAAGACATTATCTTGCCGATAGAGGTGGGGCTGGTCGACATCCCGGCTCTCGACCTCTCCCCGGAACAGGCAAGGGCGATCCAGCAGGGTCGTGTCTTGACCGGGATTGCCATGAAAGATGGGCTGCACGTTGCAAGGGGCGCTGATTTGCGACCAATTGCATTGGTGGAGAACATCGACGGTGAATTAAAAACCGTCCGTGGCTTTAACTTGTAATCACGATGTTCGAAGGAAAAGTATGTCTATTACTGCTGAACGCAAAGCCCAGGTTATCAAAGAGCACGCTCGCGAAGAAAATGATACCGGATCACCCGAAGTGCAAGTTGCAATTCTTACCGACCGTATCAACACCTTGACTGATCACTTCAAGGATCATCACAAGGATAATCACTCGCGCCGAGGTCTGTTGATGATGGTTAACAAGCGTCGTTCGCTTCTGGATTATCTAAAGAAAATCGATGTCGAGCGTTATGCCGCCCTCATCGCGAAGCTTGGTCTTCGGAAGTAAATTAGCAAGGCGGCCCCAAAAAACGGGGCCGCTTTTTGCATATGGGGTCGTCTGGCAATGAGGCTGGACCGCCATAGGGGCTTTCAAAGCGCCCCGACCGTTCGCGGATCGGATCATCCGCTCATTAGAGGCCCCGCATCGCATAGGGCGTGCGGGTCAAAGGAAATAAGATGTTCAATACGAAAACTGTATCAATCGAGTGGGGCGGACAAACCCTGACACTCGAAACGGGCAAGGTTGCCCGTCAAGCCGATGGCGCTGTAATGGCATCACTTGGCGAAACTGTCGTTCTTTGCGCAGTTACTGCGGCAAAGTCGGTGAAGGAAGGGCAGGATTTCTTTCCACTGACCGTTCACTATCAGGAAAAATATTCAGCAGCCGGTCGTATTCCCGGTGGCTTCTTCAAGCGCGAACGCGGTGCAACCGAAAAAGAAACCTTGGTTTCACGTTTGATTGATCGTCCAATCCGTCCATTGTTTCCAGAAGGTTTTTACAACGAGATCAACGCGATCGCCCAGGTCTTGTCTTACGATGGCGAGAATGAACCCGACATACTTGCAATAGTAGCGGCATCTGCAGCACTCACGATCTCGGGGGTTCCTTTCATGGGGCCGATTGGCGCTGCTCGCGTCGGTTATGTCAACGGCGAGTATATATTAAATCCGACTGATGAGCAGGTCGCCGAAGGCGATCTCGACCTCGTAGTTGCGGCGACATATGACGCAGTCATGATGGTTGAATCGGAAGCTAACGAGCTTTCGGAAGAAATCATGCTTGGCGCAGTCCTGTTTGCTCATGATGCATGCAAGGAAGTGGTGAAGGCCATCGTCAAGCTCGCTGAGCAAGCTGCGAAGGAGCCTTGGGCCATGGCCGAGCAGGCTGACCTTAGTGCAGCAAAAGACAAGCTCAAGAAATTGATCGGCAAGGATATCGCCGCTGCATATAAGCTTACCGACAAATCTGCACGCTCAAACGCCCTCAACGAAGCGCGCGCGGCTGCCAAGGTAGCCTTTGCCGATGCGGCGCCACAGGATCAAATGGCAGCAGGTAAGCTCATGAAAAAGCTTGAAGCTGAAATCGTACGCGGCGCTATCTTGAAGGACGGCACCCGCATTGACGGACGCACGACCACGCAGATACGCCCGATACTTGGCGAGACACATTTTCTGCCACGGGCTCATGGTTCGGCGCTGTTTACCCGCGGTGAAACCCAGACGATTGCGACCTGCACTCTTGGCACCAAGGATGCAGAGCAGATGATCGATGGCCTTGGGGGTTTGCATTACGAGCATTTCATGCTGCACTATAACTTCCCTCCTTATTCGGTCGGTGAAGTCGGACGTTTTGGTGCGCCCGGGCGTCGTGAAGTCGGGCATGGTAAACTCGCTTGGCGTGCCCTGCATCCCGTACTGCCAACCAAGGACGAGTTTCCTTATACCATACGCCTGACCAGCGATATCACCGAGTCAAACGGGTCGTCCTCAATGGCGTCTGTATGCGGTGGCTCGCTTGCAATGATGGATGCAGGCGTTCCGATTAAGCGCCCTGTATCGGGCATTGCGATGGGCCTGATCCTCGAAGGAAAGGATTTTGCCATCTTGAGCGACATTCTTGGCGACGAAGATCATCTCGGCGACATGGACTTCAAGGTTGCAGGCACGTCGGAAGGCATCACCACGATGCAGATGGACATCAAAATTGCCGGTATAACCCGCGAAATCTTCGAAGCTGCGTTGAACCAAGCGAAAGAAGGCCGCGCGCATATCTTGGACGAAATGGCGAAGGCGCTAGGCGAATCTCGCCAAGAATTGTCGGCCCATGCACCGCGCATTGAAACGATGCAGATCGACAAGGCGAAGATCCGGGATATCATTGGCACCGGTGGCAAGGTCATTCGCGAGATTGTTGCGACAACCGGCGCGAAAGTCGACATCGATGATGAGGGTCTCATCAAGATTTCGTCGAGCGACCTCAATCAGATTGAAGCAGCTCGCAAATGGATCGCAGGCATTGTCGAAGAAGCCGAAGTGGGCAAGATTTACGACGGTAAAGTAGTCAATCTCGTTGATTTCGGTGCTTTTGTGAACTTCATGGGTGGCAAGGATGGGCTCGTCCACGTTTCAGAGATGCGCAACGAGCGTGTTGAAAAGGTAACTGACGTCGTCAGCGAAGGCATGGATGTTAAAGTCAAGGTCCTCGAAATTGATCCGCGTGGCAAGGTTCGCCTGTCAATGCGCGTGGTTGACCAGGAAACAGGTGAAG
>JBATDO010000168.1:0-12001 GCA_049663505.1 Sphingorhabdus sp. | reverse complement strand
CCTTGTACGCCGTGACATGCATGTGCTCCGCCCTGGCGAGGCCCGTGCTTATCTGCCAGGGGATATTCACGACACACGCTGTCTCAGCGAGACCGCCCTACTATTTCGCTTCACCGAACGTGATCTGCGCCACGAGGATCGTGTGGAGCAGAAGCTGACTCGATTCGTTGAACGGCAAGGGGAATGGACGGTGCTCGGAAAATGAGTCGGCTCAGCGCGTTGCAGCGGACCGCCACATCTGCCGTTCTTGGGGCCATGGCTCTCGCCGTGCTGGATGCAGGGGCGGTCAACGTCGCTCTGCCGAGCCTTGCTGCGCACTTCCAAGAAACACCCGCGGATACAACGCTCGTATTGAGCTCTTATCAAGCTGCGCTACTCGTTGGATTGCTTCCCTCCGCGCATATCGCTGGCAGGTATGGTGATCGGCGTATCTTCACCGGGGGGGTGGCGCTATTTTGCGGCGCTGCCATTCTATGCGCTCTTGCTCCGTCACTGCCACTTCTCATAGCTGCACGTGTTCTTCAGGGTTTGGGTGCTGCGGCGGTCATGGCGTTGGGCATAGCGCTGCTGCGCAGGGTACTTGGAAACGACATGTTGGGCTCTGCGATCGCCTGGAATGCGCTTACCGTTGCCTTGTGTTCAGCAGTGGGGCCGACCATCGGCGCTGCTATTCTGTCGGTATGCCCTTGGCCATGGCTTTTTCTTGCCGGGTTACCATTTGGCGCGGCAGCCCTGCTCGCATCGCGCGCCTTGCCAGTCGATCAAGCGCCCCGCACCGCGATCGACACGCCGAGCATCGCTATCCTAGCAGCAATGGTGATCCTATTCATCATCGCAGCTAAGGTCGCCTCGTCCCAAACACTACTTGCAATTACCGTGGCAGGTTCGGCCCTTCTATTCCTCATTATTCTCTTGCGCAGGGCAACCAGCCAGCGCTCGCCAATGCTCCCTGTCGACCTCTTGAGGCGGCGTCCCTTGGCGGTGCAGGTGGGAGCGTCAATCTGTTGCTTCGTCGGCCAGTCTATCGGCTTCGTCGCGCTTCCATTCCATCTTCAGGCGGCCTCGCATGACTTGCTGACGACCGGCCTTGTCATCTCTTGTTGGCCCGTAGGTGTAGCTTGCACCAGCATCGTATCCGGACCCATTGGGCGCCGATTGGATCCTGCTGCACAATGCACAGCGGGCGGCGTCGTTATGGGAACCGGCCTTCTACTCCTCGCAAACTTGCCTTCGTCGGGAAGCCCATTTCCATTGGCGGCCGGAACAGTTGCCTGCGGTGTCGGCTTTGGACTGTTCCAACTAGCCAACAACCGTACGTTGTTCCTAGCTGCGCCGCCCGAACGCGCGGCTGCGGCTGGCGGGTTACAGGGCACCGCTAGACTGCTTGGGCAAACCACGGGTACGCTGGTCATGTCTTTGATATTTGCGTTGGGATCGTCCGCTGTTGCGCCGCGCGCTGGTCTCGCAATAGCCGCCGTGTTCGCGCTAGCCTCCGCACTAATCATGAACACCGGAGACAGGTGGGCCAAAGTAACATTTTCTGCTGACCTTGCGGAGGATAAGTGATGAGAAGTCTGGTTCAGGCTTTAGTCGCGGGCTCAATGATAACGCAGGGGTTGCCCGCGCACGCGGAAGGGTCGCTGCCACAGATCGAGCTGGGCCTGCGTCGCACAATTGCTATTCAGGGTCGCGAGGATGAGCGCTTCTCGCTGGCCGAAAGGATGGCGCATTACCGCGTACCAGGCGTGAGCGTTGCGGTCATCGAGAATTGTCGAATCGTCGATGCACGAGGCTTTGGCAGATTTGCCGTAAACGGTGGGCCGGTAACCCGAGATACGCTTTTCCAGGCGGGATCGATAAGCAAACCTGTGGCTGCCGTGGCAGCGCTAAAGCTCGTGGAGGTTGGCAAGCTTCCGCTCGATGCGGACGTGCGGGGTCTCCTCACCAGTTGGACTATCCCTGCCAGTCCGTATCTTGATGCGCGGCCGGTTACGCTTCGTGGACTGCTGTCTCACACTGCCGGTACCAATGTATCGGGGATGAAAGGGTACGAATCCGGATCTCCTTTGCCGACTACTACGCAGGTTCTGTACGGCCTACCTCCGGCCAACACTGCAGCGGTCAAGACCGAGATTATGCCTGGGACTGAGTGGAGGTATTCAGGGGGTGGCTACGTTATAGCGCAGGCCCTCATGACCGACGTCACGGGGGAGACATTCCCGGAATTGTTGGACCGCCTCGTTCTGCGCCCGGCGCACATGACCAGCAGTAGCTTTAGACAACCATTGGACCCGGCACTCCATGTGCGCGCAGCTCACGGGACGAGCCCGGATGGCTCCGCACTTCCGGGCCAATGGCGCATTTATCCGGAAATGGGAGCTGCTGGCTTGTGGACGACACCCACAGACCTTGCACGCTTCGCAATCAGCCTTGCGCGGTCTTTGCGCGGTGAAAGAGGGGGGCTGCTCAGAACTGAGACGGGTCGGCAGATGATGAAGCGAGGTCTTGGTAACTGGGGTTTGGGCGTCGACCTCGGTCCTTCGGATGCACCGCGCCATTTCAGTCACACCGGAAGGACCATAGGCTTTACTTCGATGCTCGTTATGTACCCGGACACCTGCCAGGGCGCGACGTTGATGACGAACGGCGATGAGGGCGGATGGCTTATCCAAGAGCTCATACGTTCGATCAGCGATCACTATGGCTGGCCGAAGCACAGACCCTTGCAGGTGGAGCCGGCGATCCAGCTGACCGAAGCTCTAGCTGTGCGATTCGTGGGAACTTATCGCCTGCGCGATCATCCTACAGAGCACTTCACAATCTCTCGCAAATTCGATGGGGGTCTTTATTGGTCGCGCGAAGGACGCGTAGGGCGCGATATGTTGCCTCAGAGCGAGACGCACTTGTTCTCTCCAGACAGCGTGATGACAATTGAAGCGGTGGAGCCGGGCGAGTCCCGTGCGACGATGGTGCAACTTGCTTTCGGTGGAGGCGTTAATTTCGCCGAGCGCGTCAATTAATATGTGCAATTGGGGCAGTTGCTATGTCGACTTTCAGCTCTCTCACTTCAAAGCTGACGGTCGACTTACCGCCCATTTCTGCCACCCATCTTTCTAGCGTAAGCTCGTGAACAGACAGCAGCTATGTGGGAGCCAGTTGAATTAACCGAACGTCCGGAAAGTTAGCGACAACAGTCCAAATGCTTGAAGCCGAAGCCGGAATTATCCGAACTATCTGGATCGTACCAACCTAGCCACTATATACAACGTCTAGGATGCGCGATCATCTGTACCGTTGTTAAAATGAGGCGATATTTTGTCCAAGATCGTAAACGGGTCGAGCCTGCAACCATTGTCTGGCGGCAGTCCCAAACAGATTGTGCTGCTTCTTCACGGCTATGGTTCCAGCGGCGCCGATCTGATTGCGCTGGCGCCGCATTGGCAACGCGACTTGCCGGATGCTCTTTTTCTGGCACCTAATGCGCCGCAGCGATTGAGCCATCTGTCGTCTGGATATCAATGGTGGCCGCTGTCGGCCTTTACGCCCCACGCCTTGGCAGCAGGTGCGGCCAGCGCAGCACCAGCAATAGAAGCATTCATCGAGCGAAAACTCCATCAATACGGGCTGACCGAAGCAAAACTCGCCATCGTCGGGTTCAGCCAGGGAACGATGATGGCTCTTAATGTTGGTCTACGTAGGCCGCGCCAGGTCGCCGCCATCGTTGGATATTCTGGCATGTTAACCGGCGGGCATGAACTTTCGCAGTTACCAATCACCAAACCACCGGTGCTGCTAGTCCACGGCTCGGCAGATCCGGTCGTGCCCGTCGCTGCGCTGCACGCGGCTAAAACGCAACTTGAGCACCTCGGCGTAGATGTGACAGCACATATTTCACTAGGGGTCGGGCACAGTGTCGATCCCGTCGGCCTGCGAATGGGCGGGGAATTTGTCGCCAAGGCCTTGGACGACTAACACCGATTCTGCGCTCGTTGGTCCACAATTTTCATACCGCAAGAGGGACCGGACAATTCATCAAGCACGTGACATTGAAATTGCCCATATTCTACTTCGATTTGTATTTTATGCAACGAGACCTGAAACAGGTGCGACAGCAGGTGCGACGCTGATACCGATGGTGATGAAAGCGCAGATAACTGCTGCAAAAGCTGATACGATTTGTGTGCTTACATATTGTGTCATGATGTATTCCTTTTAAAGGTGCCGGACAATTCCGACTATGCCAACGACTTTGCACAGGCTATGCCAAATATAATTTAAATCATATTTTCATAGTGTTAGATTAAACTTGTGATCTCTGACCTATTGAAATGGTTTCACACGTTGGGAAATAATGCCAATATTTAGGACTTGCTGATATCAATCGGGGCCTGACCAACACAGGCCATAAAATGGCATTGAGCGTCATAGATAGCATTGTCAGCTTTCCACCCCATTCGAGACATACGCCTGCCTGCACTGATCCACGAAAGCAGTCGGAGGCATCAAACAAATCTTAGCTGAACGAAAGGCAGGTATCTCGACGCTCGATAGGTTGCCTATAGGACTGTTTTGTTAGCGGATCCTGTCATTCAGCCTTGTTTTCTTGGTGTAAAGGGGTGCCCTCTACCCTCATAACCCTGCTTCAGGCTCCGTAAGCCTCACCATCCTCTAAGCCTGTCAACAAGGAGCCGCCCGCGTAGCTGTGCTAGCGCTGCTCCCGCACAATGCCGATGCGGCCATGAAACATGCTGTTTTCGACAATCTGGTGATGCTTGCCCAGATGACGATCTTGCCGGGGATGTTGAATGCCTTTCTGGATGGCATGCGGATCGATCTAGGCGATCGGATTTGGAGAGTGAGGCTTCGAAAGGTTGGTCGCAGGTCGCCGGCCCTGTTTGTGTCTGTGTTTTCCGTTGATCGCAAAGCAATTAGAATCACAGGCTCTTCGCGCCTACTCGAACGAGTAACAGGAGAGGATGAACCGGGCATTTTGGGCATGGTGCCCATTTTTGACAGAAAATGGTGCGGCCAAGAAGACTCGAACTTCCACGGGCTTTCGCCCACAACGACCTCAACGTTGCGCGTCTACCAATTCCGCCATGGCCGCACACGCCCCGACAGGTAGGACGCCGCCCCTAGCAAAGGCCCTCCCGCGGCGCAACCGCCTTTGTTGGTTCATGTCATTTGCGCCAGCTGTCGCATAACGGCACAACGATGCCAAGAATTCAGCAATCGTGTCTTTTCATGTAGAAATGCAGGCGCATTAACCGCGAATTCGGCTTGTGCGTCCTGGTAAACGAGCCGTTAACCTGTGGCCCATGAGCTTGGTTCTCGCCCTTTTGATTGCAGCCTCCCCAACAGGAGCCGAAAAGCCTGCTGGTCGCAGGCCGGTGGTGCGCATCGCCACAGCGAGCGTTACCATTATCCGGGCGGAGACGATTCGCCTGGAGCCTTCGTCCGCTCCGGCTGGTCAATTTGACCGCCAGTATCGCCAACGCGATTCGGTCCAGATAACAGAGTTTTTCTGATGCAGCCTGCGCCCAAATGCATGAACTAGTGTTATTGTGGGAGCAGAGCGAAAGGAGCAATCTTTGGATGCACTCGACCAGCTCTTGGGAGGCCGCGCTTGGGTGCGTTCACGCCATTTGGCGGCCTCGCCGATGAATTCCAAGCAGCGCCTGCTATTTGCGTCGAAGCAGGAACACGGCATGTTCTGCGAACAGATTGGCCATGCCTTCCTTGCGGGGCTTGTCGCCTGACAGGAACCACTGTCCCACGATCACGACGCCGCGGTCCTTTAAGTAGCTGCGGAAATCATCGATCGTCACATGGTGAATATTGGGCGTGTCGTACCAATGGTGCGGCAATTGGCGGGTCACGGGCATGCGCCCCCCGAACATATGGGCAAAGCGGATGCGCCACTGCGCAAAATTGGGGAAGGACACAAAGGCTTCTCGTCCAATGCGCAGCAAATGATCGAGCACCAGGTCTGGACGTCTGGTCGTCTGCAGCGTCTGGCTCAGTATCGCATAGTCGAAGCTGGCATCGGGATAGTCGGCCAGATCGGTATCGGCATCACCCTGGACCACCGACAGCCCGCGCGATACAGCTGTTGCGACATTTACCGGATCAAGTTCGAGCCCGCGCGCATCGGCGTGCTTGTGATCGCGAAGGGCTGCCATGAGTTGACCGTCGCCGCAGCCCACATCAAGCACGCGCGCGCCGTCGCGGATATTGCGAGCGATGATGGCGAGGTCCGAACGGAGCACAGTCACCGGCTTTCTCCAGCCCGCAAAAAGCCATCGACGATGCGGTTCATTTCAGGAGAATCGAGAAGAAAACTGTCATGGCCAAAGGGGCTTGATAGCTCGACAAAGCTTGCAGCGGCTCCTGCTGCATTGAGCGCGTGGACGATCCTGCGCGACTCGGCTGTGGGGTAGAGCCAGTCGCTGTCAAAACTGATAAGGCAGAAGCGCGCCTTCGTGCCAGCGAAAGCCTTGGCAAGAACGCCGTCATGCTCTTCTGCCAGGTCGAAATAATCCATTGCGCGGGTGATATAGAGATAGCTGTTCGCATCAAAGCGGTCGACAAAGCTCAAGCCCTGATAGCGCAAATAGCTTTCCACCTGGAAATCGGCATCAAAACCAAAGCTCTTGGCTGCACGGTCCTGCAGCCTTCGTCCGAACTTCTCGGTCAACCCGGCTTCTGAAAGATAGGTGATGTGCGCCGCCATCCGCGCGACCGCGAGTCCCGACGCAGGTGCCTCGCGCCCGTAATAGGCGCCGTTGTTCCAGCGCGGATCGGCCATGATCGCCTGGCGACCAACCTCGTGGAAGGCAATGTTTTGCGCCGAGTGGCGTGCGGTCGACGCGATGATTACCGCAGAGCGGACGCGGTCAGGGAAAAGTGCTGCCCAGCTCAAGGCCTGCATGCCGCCCATCGAACCGCCAACTACGGCTGCAAGTGTGTCGATGCCCAAATGATCAAGCAATATCGCTTGCGCCCTCACCATGTCAGCAATCGTGATCACGGGGAACTCCATGCCATAAGCATGTCCCGTCGAGGGATCTATGCTCGCGGGTCCAGATGAGCCCATGCAGCTCCCCATGACGTTGATGCTGATAATGCAATGGCGTGCAGGGTCGATCGGTTTGCCGGGGCCTACCATGCGCATCCACCACCCGTCCTTGCCTGTTACCGGGTGCTTGGACGCGACGTACTGATCGCCGGTCAATGCATGGCAGATAAGAATCGCATTGGACTTGTCGACGTTCAGCTGGCCGTAGGTTTCATAGGCAAAATCGACCGGCGCAAACGCAGCCCCGCTGTCGAGCCGAACCGGTCCCAGCAGGCGAATTTTCTTATCAAGTCCAAAACGCGTCTCGTCGCTCATGCTGCACGCCATATCAGCCAGAAGGCGCGAGACAATAGCTTATTGGATTCAGTGGCCTTGCCCGCTATGGCGGCGCGCATGAACAAACCAGAAGCAAAGCCGTGGATCAACGCAATCAACGCCTATACGCCCGGCAAGGCGACGGGGGACGATGGACGTGTCCTCATCAAGCTGTCCGCCAATGAGAACCCGCTGGGATGCAGCCCATATGCCGTCGAGGCGCTTGTCTCGACGCGTACCAGCCTTGCACGATATCCCGACCCAGCGAGCAACGCGCTGCGTGAAGCGCTTGGCGCTGCCTATTCACTTGAGAGTGACCAGATCGTCTGTGGTACCGGGTCGGACGAACTGCTGAACCTCATTGCCATGGGTTATGCAGGACCAGGCGATGACATCATTTATGTACGCTACGGATTTTCCGTATATGATATCGCGGCGCGCAAGTGCGCAGCCAATGTCGTTATCGCACCAGACAAGGACTATGGCACAGATGTCGACGCGCTGCTTGCGCTTGTCACCGCAAAGACCAGGGTCGTGTTTCTTGCCAATCCCAACAACCCGACTGGTACCTATTGCAGTGATGCCGAGGTTGCGCGCTTGCATGCAGGGTTACCTTCTGACTGCGTGCTTGTGCTTGACCAGGCTTACGGCGAATATCTTCAGGATGACGGCCCTGCAGCGTTTGACCTCGCCCGAGCCCACGACAATGTACTTGTCACCCGCACATTTTCAAAAATCTATGGGCTGGCTGCTGAACGTATCGGCTGGGCCTATGGGCAGCCGGGTCTCATTGCCACGCTCAACCGAATTCGCGCGCCATTCAATGTGACTGCCGCCGGGCAGGCCGCAGGGATTGCAGCGCTTCAAGACCAGGAATTCGTTGCGCACAGCCGCGCGCACAACGTGCAGTGGCGCGACTGGATGACGGACGAAATTGCATCGCTTGCAAATCATGGCTTGAAGGCGGTGCCATCCTGGGCAAATTTCCTGATGATCATCTTTGAAGGAAATTGTAGCGCCGAGACCGCTTACAAGGGACTGATGAAGGCAGGTTACATCGTCCGCTGGCTGCCCGGCCAGGGACTGGGCAGCGGCCTTCGGATCACGATTGGCAGCGACGACGAGAATCGCGGCGTCATCGCAGCGCTTCGGGAAATATTGGACCAGGCAAGCACATGATCCCGTTTGCCCGTGTCAGCATTATCGGACTTGGACTGATTGGTTCGTCGCTCGCGCGCGCGGTCAAGGCCCAGATGCCAACCGTTCGCGTGACAGGTTATGATGCTGACCCGGAAGTGCGCGCACGCGCGGTAGAGCTTGGGCTTTGTGACGACGTGACCGACCAGCCGGGTACGGCCGTTATTGATGCTGATCTCGTGATTTTGTGCGTGCCCGTGGGCGTAATGGGCGCCGTTGCCAAGCTGATCGCCGATGATCTGCCAGCAGATGCGGTGATCAGCGATGTGGGTTCGTGTAAGCAGAGCGTTGCTGAGGCGCTGGCTGCCGCCTTGCCAGGCGCGACAATCATTCCAGCGCATCCGGTGGCCGGCACCGAGAAAAGCGGTCCTGATGCAGGTTTTGCAACGCTGTTCAAAGGGCGATGGTGCATATTGACCCCTCCTGAAGGGGCTCCTCCACTTGCGGTCACGCGGTTGCAGGCTTTCTGGCAGCAACTGGGCGCCGAGATCGAGATCATGGACGCGCGTCACCATGATCTCGTGCTCGCGGTGACCAGCCACCTGCCACATCTCATCGCTTATACGATCGTGGGCACCGCCAGTGATCTCGAGGGCGTAACACAGAGCGAGGTCATTAAATACTCTGCTGGTGGCTTTCGCGACTTTACCCGGATAGCAGCATCAGATCCCGTGATGTGGCGCGACGTGTTCTTGTCGAACAAGGAAGCGGTGCTGGAAATGCTGCAGCGCTTTTCCGAGGACTTGTCAGCCCTTCAGCGCGCCATTCGCTGGGACAAGGGCGAGGAACTGGAAGAACTGTTCAGTCGTACCCGCAATATCAGGCGTTCGATCGTTGAGCAGGGCCAGGATGATGATGCGCCGGACTTTGGACGCAAGCACTAAACATCGTCAGTCGTTGAGCGCGTTGATTGCAGCATGCACCCGCGCTTCGATTTCAGCACGCGGCAGTCCCGCCGGTATTTCATCACCGACCTTGTAGGTAATGATCCCTTTTTGCTTGATCCAGCTTTGCCGCGGCATCACCTTGCCACTGTCGACGGCAACCGGCACGACGGGAAGCCCTAGCATCTTGTAAAGCCCGGCAAAGCCTGACTGGAGCGGGGGACGCTCACCGCGCACCACGCGTGTACCCTCGGGAAAAATGATTATCGGTCGCCCTTCAGCTATGTGTCCACGTGACAATGTGAGCATGCGCCTGAGTGCGGTGGCACCCCCCTCTCGGTCGACCGGGATCATTCCGTATGCAAGCGCTGCCTTTCCCCAGAAAGGGATGTCGAACAATTGCTTCTTGGCAATGACAGAAGGACGGGCGAACTGGCGCGGCATATCGATGGTCTCGAACATGCTCTCATGCTTGATAGCATAGAGGACCGGTCGGTTAAGCAGCGCGCCTTCGATCTTGACATCGATTCCCAATATCCAGTGGGCACAGAAATACTGGTATCGGCTCCATCCACGCACTGCCCATGACATCAGTGGCTTCGACACAAGGCTGCCCACGAATGCTGTGACCGCGTGGAATAGCGAACCACCGAAAAAAATGACGATATAGAGAACCGAACGTAAAGGGGCGAGCATGGCTAGATACCGACCAATGCAGCCACCGCACGCAACCAGTATTTGTTATATTCCTTGAACAGTGCACCGAGCGAGGGTTGGGTCGACACAGCGTCACTGGTCACTTCTATGTCGTTCGGCAACGCCCGGTCGAGTTCAAAGCGGGCTCGGCGCATGTGCCAGTCATGCGTCACAAGGCGTAACGATTTCACCTTGTTTCGCGCGACCCAGCGGGCCGTTTCGAGCGCGTTGGACCGAGTGTCAACTGACTGGAAGCCGAGATCGATGCAGCAGTCGAACAGCTTCATTGATTGTTTATATTGCAGTGCGAGCTCGACTGGCTTGACGTCGCGGTCGACCCCGGAGATCAGCATGCGCTTGGCCTTGCCGGCCTCGAGCACTTCGAGGCCGCGGTCGATCCGGTGCGCGCCACCGGTCAAAACGACCACAGCATCGGTCTTGTCCAAGGGTGCAGGCTGCGGCAGCAGGAGCGCAAACCAGGCAAATCCGAGCGTCCAAGCAAGAAGCGCAAAAGAAACCAACCGTCTGATCATAACATCTTCTTTAGCGCTGCCACCACTGTCCACCGAGCCATAAGCATGGCGAGCCCCATGACTGCAAGCGGAATAAGCGCCAGGACGATCCACCCGACCCAGGGAAAGTTGGCGCCTGCAAGCAATCCGGGCTCGACAGCCGTAAATCTTGTGCCAAGGACCAGGATCACTGCCATGGCGGCTGCAAAGCCCACCGCGCCTCCGAGCAACGCGTCAAGCGCTACCCGTCGCTGGAATAATCGCGCAACCTGCAAGTCGGTGCCACCCATCATGTGCATGATCTCAATTGTCGTGCGGTGCGTGTTGAGGGCGCTGCGCACAGCCAAGATCACAACTGCAGATGTCGCGACCAGCAGCAAGAGCAATACGCCCACAGAAAGCAAGACAAGGGCTGACATTAGGTCAAAAAAGGGCGCCATCCAGCTGCTGTGAGAATCCATCTTGATGGCAGGTGCAATGGGTTTGAGTTGCGCCTGTAATCGGCGCAGTGTCGCTGCATTAGGCACTGCTTCGAACCGTACGTCAATCAGTGCAGGTACGGGTATATCGGCGTCGATAACACCGGTTCCAAGCCAAGGCTCAAGGAGAGCGCGCACTTCGGCATCAGGGACGGGTTTCACG
This sequence comes from Sphingorhabdus sp., assembly GCA_049663505.1. Taxonomy (GTDB): domain Bacteria; phylum Pseudomonadota; class Alphaproteobacteria; order Sphingomonadales; family Sphingomonadaceae; genus Sphingorhabdus_B. Next base: position 677 of record JBATDO010000168.1, on the reverse strand, counting down.
TCGACAATGCCCGGAAGACCGCGAAGTGCCTTGGCGACTGCGGCACGTTGCACTGCGCGCGCGGCTGGATCGCCTTCAATGATTTGTATCGTGACCTGTTGCGCCAGATCTTCTCCGCCTTGCCTTGCGGCATTGCCAAGTGTCAGTCCGGCGGCTGCAACCAACAAGGTAAGGAATAGCATGATTGCAATTACCCATGGCATCGGTCCAGACAGTCGACCTTCCGGGATCAGCTTACGATCATGTTCGGGAAGCGCGAAATCGAGCAGCATCTAGGAATTCTTGAGCACGAGCGGGCGGGGAGGGTGTTTGAGTGACCCGGTCGGGTCGGAAAGACGCCCCTTGTCGAGCCGCATCATCTGCGCGCCGTCGATTTCCTGGAGCAGGTGGATGTCGTGGGTCGCAACGACAACGGTGGTTCCAAGCTTATTCAGCGCGGCAAAGAGCTGCAATAGGCGACGCGCCATTTCAGGGTCGACATTTCCTGTTGGTTCGTCGGCTACCAATATCTCGGGTCGCCCGATCACGGCGCGTGCGATTGCCACGCGCTGTTGCTCTCCACCCGAAAGGGTGGCGGGCCGCGCTTCGGCGCGCTCGGTAAGTCCGATCCAGGCCAGCATTTCGGTGACGGGGCCTTTCAGATCCTTTTCCTGGATTCCAGCGATCCGCAAAGGCAG
>JBATDO010000167.1:0-6210 GCA_049663505.1 Sphingorhabdus sp. | reverse complement strand
CCTTCAGCACAGCTAACGGTCACGTCTTGGCCGGCTCGAAGTAATGTTCTTGCACCCGCAGCACCGACGATTGCCGGTATGCCCAGTTCACGCGCAACTATTGCCGCGTGGCATGTCCGGCCACCATGCTCTGTGACTATTGCAGCAGCCCGCTTCATGACCGATTCCCAGTCAGGCGCAGTCGTCTCGGCCACGAGAACATCGCCATCTTTCAGATCGACAAGGTCATTTTTATCTGCAACGAAATGCACTGAACCCGTGGCAATTCCCTGCCCCACGGCTTGCCCTGATACCACAACAGGCGAACTGCCGGTCAACCGGTAAAGCTTGAGAGCAGCTTGGGTAGCAATCGCGTGAACGGTCTCGGGCCGAGCCTGTATAATATAGAGCTTTCCGTTCGGCCCGTCCTTGGCCCATTCAATGTCCATCGGCATTGCCTTGCCATAATGCGAACTATAATGATCCTCGATCAGTATGGCCTGCCGCGCCAGTTCCAATATTTCATCATCCGAAATGCAAGGCATTTCCTGCATTCTCTTCTGCACTCGTTGCCAGCGAGTACGCCCCGCGTCTGCGCGAGTGCCATAGACGAGCTTGACCTGTTTCGCGCCAATACGCCGCCTGAGGACATGTTGCCGGCCAAGCTTCATTGTTGGCTTGTGAACAAGAAATTCATCGGGATCAGCGATGCCTTGGACGATCGCCTCACCCAACCCCCAAACACCGCTGACCAAGACAACGTCCTGGCTGCCACTTTCGGTATCAAGCGTAAATATCACGCCTGAACTGGCTTGGTCGGCGCGGATCATGCGTTGCACGCCGACGGAAAGTGCAACGCTGTGGTGGGCGAACCCCTTGTCTATCCGATACGAGATCGCGCGTTCACTGAACAAGGATGCAAAACAGTCCTTTACAGCTGCGACCAGCGCCTTGGCACTGCGTACATTCAGGAAACTTTCATGCACTCCAGCAAATGAGGCAGATGGCGAATCCTCTGCAGTTGCGCTGCTGCGCACCGCGACTGCCAGGCTGCGTCCAAAATTGGCTTCAAGCCGCCCATAAGCAATTTCGATGTCGGTCACCAGACCATCGGGCAATCGTGCATTGAGTATCATTTCGCGCAGTCTCGCCGATGCTGGTCCCGTCATCCGGGGATCTTTCCAGTTTGTCTTGTCCAGTATCGGCATCATCTTTTGCCACAGATCGCCAGTGTCAATCATTCGCCGATACGCGTCGCTCGTTATGGCAAAACCTTCTGGTACTCGGATGACGTCTCCGAGTGCCTTGGCCATTTCGCCCAGCGATGAATTCTTGCCCCCGACAAGGTCAACATCATCGAGTCCGATTTCGTCGAACCAGCGAATGAAACGAACATAATGGTGGTCTGACTTCACTGGTCAGGCTCCGATGCCGAAATTGGTGCAATTTGCCGACTAGGGCTGCCCCCTGGGTCCGTCATTCCGTAACTTTACCTAATGCCCCGAAAACCTCGCTTCACAGGACAAGGCCTGCGCGGGCTAACCACTAGCAGCCTCTTGTGCGTGGATGATGTAAAAAGAGGATCGGGGGAACGGCCGGGAAGATACGCAATCAACCGGATGCACCGGGCGCATCGAAATCCTTATGATTGATAAGGATCAACGTCCACAGGACCTGCAAACGGGAAACAGAGATGAGTGGAATATCACTGGAGAAGCGGCCACAGCGTGTTGCATCCGAGAGATTGATTGACGCGCTGCGCCAATATGCCGAGCCGTTGCCGCCTCCGGAAGCCCATGAGGAATTCGGGGCATTTTTTGATCGCTTTGCGGATGCGCAAATTGTTCTTCTGGGTGAAGCCACGCATGGCACATCGGAATTCTACAATGCTCGCGCTGCCATTACGCGCCGGTTGATCGAGCATCATGGTTTCACGGTGGTAGCAGTCGAAGCGGACTGGCCAGATGCAGCACGTATCGACAATTATGTACGCCACCACGCCGCCCGCCCGGTACGAGGTGAATCCTTTGTTCGATTTCCGACATGGATGTGGCGCAACACCGAGGTACTGGCCTTTGCCGATTGGCTACGGCGCTATAATGAGCCACTACCTGACAGGGCCAAGGCTTCATTCCACGGGCTTGATGTCTATAGCCTGTCTGAGTCCATCCACACCGTGCTGTCATATCTTGACCGGGTCGATGCAGATGAAGCTGCCCATGCGCGGTGGCGGTATGGATGCATTACCCCTTGGCAGGATGAACCTGCACAATATGGGCGGGAAGTCGTTTCCGGCGCACGCTCAAGTTGTGAGGACGCGGTTATTCTGCAATTGCATCGGCTCCTCGAAAAGCGCCTAACCTATCTGGCCGAGGACGGTGATGCGTGGTTCGATGCCGCGCAGAACGCAAAAATAGTCCGCGCGGCAGAACAATATTACAGGGCGATCTACCAGGGCGGGGCTGCAGCTTGGAACCTGCGTGATCGACACATGTTCACTACACTTGAAGCTGTAATTGGACATCGCGGGGTTGGTACAAAGGCCGTTGTCTGGGCTCATAATTCTCACATTGGCGATGCATCGGCGACGGCAATGGGATGGAATGGCGAATTCAACATCGGCCAGCTTTGCCGCGTCGCTTACGGAGACGATGCCGTTCTGATAGGGTTTGGAACTGATACAGGTACAGTTGCTGCAGCAAGCGACTGGGGTGCTGATATGCGTATCAAAACGGTCCGCCCAGCCCGAGCTGACAGCTATGAGCATGCATTTCGCACTACCGGCCTTGCCCGGACCCTCACCGACTGGCGCGGACGATCGCGACAGTCGCTTGCCCACATACTTCGTGAGCCACTTCTCGAACGTGCAATCGGTGTCGTGTATCGACCTGAAACCGAGCTTACGAGCCACTATTTCGAAGCAGTATTGGCTGACCAGTTCGATGCCTATGTTTGGTTTGAACGAACCAAAGCGGTCACGCCTTTGGGCCATGAGAAGCCACATGGCGCCTCCGAAACCTATCCTTTCGGATTGTAAACCCGTGGAGAAACCAATGAGCAGAGCCGTAGATGACGTGAGGGTGGGTAGTCACCACTTGCCCGGCCTGCTTGGCATTCCGGCTGAACCAATTGGCCTGGTCATTTTCGCCCATGGCAGTGGCAGTGGCAGGTTCAGTCCCCGGAACAATCATGTCGCATCCGCGCTCAGGGAACATCACATCGCAACCTTGCTGGTCGACCTTCTGACTGAAATCGAAGAACAGGATCGTCACAACGTCTTTGACATAATGCTGCTCGCCAGCCGGTTGCAATCTGTAGCAGAATGGTCTCGACAGCAACCGGGGCTGAAAGAATTGCCCATAGGCTATTTTGGCGCGAGCACCGGAGCTGCAGCAGCATTGGTCGCAGCCGCCGCACCGAATATAAAGATTTCAGCGATTGTTTCCCGCGGAGGCAGGCCCGACTTGGCGCGGGATGCAATAGCATTGGTTCGAGCACCGACATTGCTCCTGATCGGCAGCCTTGACGAGCAGGTAATTGCACTCAACCAAAGGGCATTTGGTGAACTTGTCGCGCCGAAGAAGATCCAAATCATCCCCGGGGCAGGCCATCTATTTGAAGAACCCGGTACACTCGACCAAGTCATTCGCCATGCGACAGACTGGTTCTCAAGCCATTTTGTCCAGGATCGAGCAAGGGAAGCATAGGTATGTTTGAACCCCATTATCCTTTCCAGGACAGGCGCGACGCCGGCGTCCAACTGGCCAAGCGCCTCGCGCGATTCGCAGCCGAGCATCCGGTAATCCTTGCCCTCCCTAGGGGAGGCGTGCCCGTCGCATTCGAAATTGCCAAGTCGCTTGATGCCGTGCTTGACCTGCTATTTGTCAGGAAGATCGGTGCGCCCGGATTTGAAGAGCTCGGAATTGGAGCGGTTGTCGATGGTGCGAGCCCCCAGCTGGTGCTGAACGAGGATATTATGAGGCAATTGGCACCCAGTCCCGACTACATTCGAAAGGAAATGCGTCGCCAGCTTGCGGAAATCGAGCGCCGGCGCAAAGTGTATTGCGGCGATCGCCCACCAATAAGCATCAGGGGCCGGACCGTGATTGTCGTTGATGACGGCATCGCGACGGGTGGTACCATGAAAGCGGCACTGCGCGGGGCCAACAAGAGCGATCCCGCCTGGCTCGTTCTGGCAGTGCCTGTTGCTCCACCATCGGTCGTGAGCCAAATGGGTGCCGAATGCGACGAGGTCATTTGCCTGGAAACCTATGAACCCTTTGGCGCAGTTGGAGCCTTCTATCGGGATTTCACGCAAACAAGCGATTCCGAGGTCGTATCATTGCTCACCGAGGCCCATGCTTTTGGGTTGCGGGTCGCAAAATCGGCGGAACCGTGACCGTAATCCACTCCTTGCGCGAGGGGCTCGCCAAGCGGGTGAAGCTGGCTTGCCTTACTTCACAACCTCGTCCGCCTCGAACAGGTCGAACACCAGGCCACCCGGGCCCGAGCATGTGAGAAACTTGCCAACCCGGGGAATCTTGAATGCCTTGCCTTCAATGCTTCCGCCGCACGTTTCTATTTTCCGAGACATTTCCTTCAGGCTCGATACCGGAAGAGCCAAGCGCACATTCTGGCAAGATGCCTGCGTAATTGACCCCACAATCTGTCCGATGCTCCCGTCGATTCCAGCTTCCTCTGGCGGCCCTGCCTCGATTCGGTAATATTCATACGGCATTGCACAATAGTCGAACTTCCAGCCAAACGCCTGTTCCAGGAACTGCCGCGCTGTCGAGACATCAATGACAGAAAGGTCGAAATAGACCGGTTTCATCGGGATGCCTTTGGATATCTAATCGATGGGCCCAGATCTGCCACGACCTTTCGGGCATCAAAAATCGACTCGTCTTTCAGGACGGCTCCTCGACCCATGACTATTTCTGCATGGGCCTCGAACTCCTCGACAGTTCGAACGTCAACATCATCGCCCCAGAATGGATCGGGACCGAAAGGATACCAGTCACGCCAGCCAACACGAGGTCGGTAGTAGCGCCAGTAGGGTCGCCAGTAATAATAACCATACCATGGACGGTACATTGGCTCGGCATATGTACGGCGGTCGCGTTCCGTGAAGCGATCGACGATACGAAACCAGTCATAACCGTTCTCAAGGGTCAGCTCGGCCGCGCGATAGAGCAAGTAGCCCTCGACGCGATCGCGCGATGTGAGCGAGTTCCCATCAAAAGTCACACGGTAGCGATTGTCTCCCAACCTCACTTCAGAATAGCCACCGTGGATCGGCTGCCCCCTGATTTCAGGTTGGTAGGGTGTGGGGGTCATACAAGACGAAAGGAGTGACATGACAGTTGCGGCAGCGACAACATTGATCACTTGCCTGCGTGATATACGATTAGCCATGATTCGGTCTCCATCGCCAATGCAAAAATCGATACTGGCCTGTTCCACTTGGCGACGCACTCCGTAATTCAGCGGAGCTGCCGACACCGGCTTTGTGAACATTTGTTATGTTCATCCGTGTCCGTGCCATTGCTTTTGCGCGAACTCATATGGTGAGGGACCGCACGTCCGTAAAACTACCTATCGCGCACCAAGATTTCCTCCTGCCTAATCTGGCTTCTGTTTTCCGGATCAGAAACGAGGACAAGGATCTCATGGCATCTAATCCGTCGCTGTACCGGATCGAAGCATTGACAAAGATATACGGGGAAGGCGAAACTGCCGTCACGGCTCTGCGGGGTGTCGATCTCAATATACCGCGCTCCGCAATGATCGTGCTGCTTGGACCCAGCGGGTCAGGCAAGTCGACTTTTCTCAACATAATTGGCGGGCTGGATCACGCGACGAGCGGCAGCGTCCAATTCGACGGTCTCGAATTAACAACGTTGAATGACCGCGGATTGACTGAATACCGACGACAAAATGTCGGTTTTGTTTTCCAGTTTTACAATCTCGTTGCTTCACTCACGGCCCGCGAAAACGTCGCGCTCATCACAGAAATCGCCGATAACCCCATGGAACCTGAAGAAGCGCTGGCGCTGGTGGGCCTGGAGGCGAGACTCGATCATTTTCCAACCCAGCTGTCTGGAGGTGAGCAGCAAAGGGTGGCGATTGCACGCGCTATTGCAAAGCGTCCCAAGGTGCTTTTATGTGACGAACCGACAGGAGCGCTTGATAGCCAAACCGGGATACGGGTGCTCGAAGCGCTCGATC
>JBATDO010000166.1:0-3896 GCA_049663505.1 Sphingorhabdus sp. | reverse complement strand
GACTGCATTGCCAGCGCAAGCTGCTCTGGCGTTAATGTCTTGGGCGCGAGAATTGCCTCTGTGGTTTGCGCGTTGGTGCATAATATCTGGCTATCAGCGAATTTCCTGAGGCGCCAGCCGAGCGCGATGCGCTCGGCCTGGACCACGGCACTGTGACCATCAGACCCTGCACATACCAGCAGCGCATAGGGACGCGCCTCGATTTTGCCGAGTAAGGGATAATAGCAGCGGTCGAAAAAATCCTTCATCATCCCGCTGATGCTCGCGAGCCTCTCGGGAAAAACGAACAGATAGCCGCTCGCCGACACGAGGTCGTCCGGTCCTGCTTCACCAGCTGCAAGAAGCCTGACTTTAATTCCCTCCTCGCATCCGGCACCGGCCGCAGCAGCCTCCGCGGCGGCCTTTGATGCGCCGGTCATGCTGTCCCAGATGATTGCAACTTGCTTAGCCATGATGAAAGGCTAACCCGCTTTGCTTGCCAGCGCCAGTGGCTCGGCATAGGGAGGCGCAATGGCAGCCGTTCTCAACATCACCCAGTCGATCACCGGACAGGCCTGGGCCTGGCGTGCAGGTGACGTTGACGCGCGCGATCCCGGTTTCCAGCCCGATGACCTTGTAACGCAATTGCTCATGGCCCGCGGCGTAGCGCGCGAAGACCTCGAGCGCCACCGTGATCCGACAATCCGGGCCTTCATGCCCGATCCGTCGATATTCCGGGACATGGACGTGGCATCAGAGCGCCTGGCAGATGCAGTCGAGGCACAAGAGGCAGTGACCGTTTACGGTGACTATGATGTCGACGGCGCCACAAGTGCAGCGCTGTTAATCCGGCTGTTTCGATCACTTGGCCTGAACGCGGGCCATTACATCCCGGACCGGCTCATGGAAGGCTATGGCCCGTCGGGCGAAGCGCTGGTTCGTATTGGTGAAGGCGGGAGCCGCCTCATTGTGACCGTCGACTGCGGGGCGATGGCCTACGACGCGCTATCCCAGGCGAAAGTCGCTGGGATTGAGGTAATTGTCGTCGACCATCACAAATGTGCAGCTGTGCTTCCGCAGGCGTTTGCTTTGGTCAACCCCAACCGATTGGACGAGGTCGATGATGCCGCAGCCCATGGGCACCTGGCCGCAGTCGGCGTTGCATTCCTGCTGGGTGCAGGGCTCATCCGTTCGCTTCGGGGACGCGGCTATTTTGCGAGCAGGCCTGAGCCTCGCCTGATTGACCTGCTTGACCTCGTGGCCTTGGGTACTGTTGCCGACGTTGCCCAGTTGAAAGGCCTCAATCGCGCTTTCGTGGCACAGGGCCTCAAGGTCATGAGCGCACGGCGCAACATCGGCATGGCCGCTTTGATCCAGGCCAGTCGCCTGACGCGCGCACCCCTGTGCTCGGACCTGGGTTTTGCGCTGGGGCCTCGCATCAACGCTGGTGGCCGGGTGGGCAAGTCCGACCTCGGGGTTCGGCTGCTGACAACTGAAGACGCAAGTGAAGCCCGCGATATCGCAGCAGAGCTCGACCGCCTGAACGAAGAACGCCGGGCAATTGAAGCCGTCGTGCAGGAACAGGCCGAGGAAATGCTCTCAGGCCAGCACAACCGGGCAGTTATCCTGCTCTCCGGCAAAGGGTGGCACCCCGGCGTCATCGGTATTGTCGCCGGGCGGATCAAGGAAAAGACGGGCAAGCCATCAATAATCATCGCGGTGGACGAAGAGGGGGTCGGCAAAGGCTCGGGTCGTTCGATCGCGGGCGTGGACCTGGGCGCAGCCATCATTTCTGCACGAGATGCAGGGCTACTGGAAGCAGGCGGCGGACATGCAATGGCGGCAGGGCTTACGGTTCGCGAAGACAAGCTGGATGCCTTGGCCAATTGGCTCGATGAGCGCCTCACGCTCGAGGTCGAACGCGCGTCAGGTAACCACGCATTGCTCATCGATGCAATCATCACGCCGCGAGGCCTCAATCCTGTCTTTGTTGATGCGATGGAGTCTGCAGGGCCCTATGGGATGGGCTGGCCTGGGCCTCGGGTGGTGACGGGACCCGTGCGCATCATCAAGTGCGATATTGTGGGCAAGGACCATGTCCGCGCGATCGTCTCGGGCGATGACGGCCAATCGTTCAAGGCCATGGCATTCCGCCAGGGAGAGACCGCACTTGGTCAACAATTGCTCCACGGCGAACGTGGTCGAAAATATTGGCTTGCAGGCCGCGCAAAGACCGATGACTGGGGTTCGACGCCTAAAGCCGAGCTGCATATTGACGACTTGGCATTCGCTGATTGAGTTTGCGCGTTTCTTGGGGTTGACCTTGCTCATCCGAATCCGTAAAGGCGCGGCTCGCCAAGCGATTGGCCCCTTCGTCTAGCGGTTAGGACGCGGCCCTTTCACGGCTGAAACACGGGTTCGATTCCCGTAGGGGTCACCAACGGACGTCCACGGGCATCCAGATGCACCCATAAAAGTGGTTCTTTTCCTGATATGATGTCCGTAGCGACACGGCGACTATCTCACGCGTCCAGTATATTTGAGGGTATATGACCGAACGCCATTTTGGAGATACCTTCATGGCATTGACAACGGCTGCCATTGGTAAGCGCGGTGAGAAGATCAGGGCATCCGCGATGCCTATATCAAACGCGGGACGCCACAGTTGAACGGCAAGGTCGAGCGATCCCATCGTGCAGACCAACATGAGTTTTACCAGCTCCTGTCATACAAGGGCGACGTCGATCTGGAAGCTAAACTCAGAGAATGGGAGAACTTCTACAACTTCAACGTAAGCATCCGTTAGCGGCCGCCTTGCGGGATCCAATTTGATCGACGAGTTACGCACCGGTGCTAGCGCTGGTGTTAGCACCGGTTTTAGAGACGGTGCGATGGGTCAGGTCACGATATTCTCAGGCGTCGAGCGGCGGCGTCGGTGGAGCGAAGATGCCAAGCGCGAGCTGGTGATGCGGGCGTTTGCGCCGGGCGCGGTCGTTGCACATGTGGCACAGGACGCCGATGTTCACCCCAACCAGTTGTACAGGTGGCGCGCTGCATTGCGCGGTGGCGGATCAAAGCTGGACGGAGGATTTGCGCAGGTCGTGATGAGTTCGGATACTGCTGCGCGTGAAGAAAGGCCTGCGATCCGGGTTCGCGTTGGCGCTGCATGTGTCGATATTGCCGATCATGCGCCTGCGGCATTGGTGAGCGCGACATTGAAAGCTCTGGCGCGGTGATCCCGGTTCCAGGGGGTGCCAGGATCTGGCTTGCGATGGGACACACGGACATGCGCAAGGGAATGCGGACTTTGGCTCTGCAGGTGCAGCAGACATTGCGCCATGACGTTCACTCAGGTGACCTGTTCGTCTTTAGGGGGCGCAGCGGATCGCTGTGCAAGATCCTGTGGCACGACGGGGTGGGCATGTCGCTTTATGCAAAGCGGCTTGAGCGGGGAAAATTTATCTGGCCCTCGGCCAAGGAGGGGGTGGTGGCAATCTCGGGCTCGGCGATGGCCTGTCTGCTGGAGGGCATTGACTGGCGCAATCCGCAAGCGACATGGCGTCCGGCCCAGGTCGGCTAGTCCTTGCGCGACAATCAAGATGAGAATCACGGCCTCGCGAAGCTGCAAAAAAGGGCGCAAAAAAGCGTAGAAAACGAACAAAATACTAGCATTTTTGCGAGTTTTTGCTATCAATCTGCATGGCCTCCAGCGAGACATCCGCTGAACTTTTAGAGCTCCGCGCTGAGCTTGCCGCCGCCCGCGATCTTGCTGAAAATACCCGAATAATGTTGCTTGAGGCCGAAGCCCGCGCTGCCCGGGTTGCTGCCATCAATGCCGACCTGCTCGCCCGCAATGCGCATCTGGAACTGATGAACGAGAAGATGCGTCGCGACAAATATGGCGTGAGCTCGGAGCG
>JBATDO010000165.1:0-1949 GCA_049663505.1 Sphingorhabdus sp. | reverse complement strand
AAGCAATTCTTATCGTCTTTGATCGCTGATAGTTGGTTGGATCTTGTGGTTCTTACAAAAATGGACACGGGAGGAATTGTTGACAGATTCGGTCGTATCGTGTGCATACCTTACCTTACGGCTGAATGTGGGAGCCAGCCGGTGGCGGCTCGTAGTCTAGTCCAGCGCTTTTCTGGGCTATTTGCGCCTCGTACTATCACGCGAAATGTTGAGCTTGAGATGGTACTCAATGGTTGGGCCTGGGTATTGGATCGCTATGGGCCTGATGAAACCTACTTTGAAGCTCTAGAGGATGCCCGACGTTGGAGGCGCGGAATCTGGGCCTATCGCGACAATGTTCATCCATGGGAATTCAAAAAGCAAAAGTATCGTCAGCGGCGAACCGGCAAAGCCTCCACGGCACAACCAAGCCTGTTCACTCAAGGGTCACAGAAGAAACATTGCCCAAACGTCTGTTGCGACGGTCACATGATTCAACGAAGCGGAAAATTTGGGCCGTTCGCTGGTTGTTCAAATTTTCCAAAATGTAAATTCACTGAAGCCTGCACGTGATTGGCAATCCATTGGGGATGGAGCTTGTGCGAATTTCACCATATTCTTGAGAGCGTCCGCTCACTGTCCTTTTTGGGCTAGCCGAGGGTATCCGAGCGAACGTAATGTTTCTCAAGTTAACAAAATTAAGCCCGCTGGTGTGGTCAACAGCGGGGCTATTGTCAGCTATCGCAATACGCTGCCGCTCGGCCGCGAGGGTTTCGATGTCGTATCGAGCGATGCTGTAAACGCCGTGATGTCCTATTCAGTCAATGCCAGCAGGTTGGATTTCCTGTCAGTCCAGTCATCGAACTCCCAATCGAGCGGATCTTCGATCGAAATCACGGCATGGTCATAATCTGACCGCGATGCTGCAACGTCATAATGCGGGATCAGCGAGCGCAACTCGGTTGAATAAAAGGTGCGCAACTTGGGTAGGGTAAAGTCGGTGCTGTCTTCGCCAATGACAATCGCGAGACGGTTGTTTCGCAGCCGCACCAGCGTTCCCATCGGAAGGATACCGAGACTTTCGACAAAGAGCTGGAAAATCAGCGGATCGAAATGTCCGGTCCAGCTCTGCATCTTGGACAATGCATCCGACGAGGTCCACGGGATATTGTAGGATCGTTGCGACGTGACGGCATCATAGACGTCGCAGATCGCGGCCATGCGCGAAGTCAGGCTGATATCTTCACCGGCGAGCTTGTGCGGGTAGCCGGTTCCATCGATCTTCTCGTGATGGTGCAGGCATACGTCGAGTGCCATTTCGGTCACGTCAGCCGAACCCGAAAGGATCTTGTGGCCGATCACCGGGTGGTCCCTCACAATCCGGAACTCCTCGTCGTCAAGGCTTCCCGGCTTTGAAAGGATATGGTCGGGCACTCCCATCTTGCCAACATCGTGCAGCAAACCAGCCATGCCGCATTCCTGGATCTTTGTCTCGTCAAGTTCCATGGTTCGGGCAAGATTGATCATCAGCGCACATACCGAGACTGAATGCAGGAATGTATATTCGTCCTTTGTCTTCAGCTTGGCGATATTGAGGAAGATCGATGGGTCGCGGGCAATGCTTGTGGATATCTTGCCGACCAGTGCAGTCATTTGCTCAGGTTTGACGGCATTGCCCATGCGTGCGTCGTCGAAGAGCTCGATTACTGCCTGCTTGGATTGTTGAAGGGCCTTGCTTGCGTTACGGTGTTCAGCAGCGCGATCACGTTCGGACAAGGGAGGTCTGCCGCCTTGCGGGTCAAACGGAATCGAATGCTCCTTCATTCCGTCTCGCGGCGGGGGGGCCTGCTTTGCAGCTGCCCGCTTCTTCGACAAATTTACAAGCTCATCATCCCGCCGGGCACTCCCCAACTCGGAACTGACCGAATTTTCTTCCAACGGGATGCCGATCCCGCGTTCGTCGTCGATCA
>JBATDO010000164.1:0-7889 GCA_049663505.1 Sphingorhabdus sp. | reverse complement strand
GGCCTGGATGCTACTACCGTTCAATGGCACAGAAGGGTGGAGCGTTTGGTGGGGTACCTGCAGCCTTTTGCAAATTTCAGCGACATAAGTCGCCTCATGCGCAGCCTCCGGACGCAGTCCGTGATCGACCGTGGCGGCAGCTACTTGTCCATGCCGCGTCGCACCTGCCAAGAAAAGCAGGGCGAGGCTATCAGGTCCGCCTGACACTGCGAGCAGAAACCGGCATTTGTTTGACGGCGCAAGTCGTTGGAGGGCTGTTTCGAACCGTTCCAGGTAACCGCGTTCAACCTCGCTGTGCTGCCACAATTACTTGCATTTCGCGCGGGTGCGTCCAGCTGCAAGCCGCTCGGCCAGCCGCCCGGTCGCCGGTTCGGGATAGGCTTTTGTCAGTTCCCCAAAGGCCTCGCAGGCCTCTGCAGTCTTACCCAGGTCCGTCAATGCAGATCCCAGGAAGAACAAGCTCTCGGGCGCGCGATCACCACGCGGATCTGCCTTGTAATTGTCGTAGAAAATCTTGACCGCAGTGGCTGGCTTCTTGTCATCAAGCCAGGCGCGGCCGAGCAGGTTGCGAGCATAGCTTGCGCGTTTGTGCTTGGGAAATTTCGATAATGTTTCATCCAGCGTGACTTGGGATTCCGGGTAGAACTTCGCCTCCCAAAGTCGGTAGCCGTAATTATATCCATCTTCGAAACCATCACCAGTTGCTGGTCGCTCAATGGCTGCAACTGCCGCGGTGCGAGCAGCGCTCGGCTTCGCGCTCGTTGCTGCCGGCTTGGTTGAAACTGTCGTGATGGCCGGCTTCGGTTTCACAGCAACTGGCTGTGTGACACTCACTGCCGGACCTGTGTTGGACATCTGTGCCGGCTCGCCCTGGCTCTTTAACTGCAGTTCAATCGCTTTTAGCCGTGTATCCAGTGCACGCATCTTGTTTTCATGCTGCTCGACCTGGCCAGTCAGGGTTGCCAGCTGGGCCTCAAGCGAATCCACACGTGTCAAAAGGTCGGCTGTTGCACTTGATGAAGATGTTGTCGACTTGGGGGCAGTGGGTGACTGGATGTCGGGCTCAACGAACTTGCCCGCGCCATTGGGAAATACCTGGCGCTGGACAGCGCGCATTTCCTTTTCCAGCTTGCCCACCCGCCCTTCTACACTGGCTTCCTGGGAATAAGCAGCACTGCTGAGCAACAGCGCGGCACTGCCAAATAAGGCTAGGCGTAATGTCATTGGGTCTCCCCCCGTTTTCAAATCAGTCAATCATGTCTATAGTCTGCTGGACTCGCACGATAAAGAGCGAACACGCCAATCTCGTTCAAAGTTCAACCAAATGGTCGAATTTCAGGTGCCGGCTTTCGACGGCTGCCCGGGTTCTGCACGATTTGCAGGTAGCCGTTCAGCGGCAGGCTTGCGAGCCAATAAAGATGACGCAGTAAGTTCGACATCAGCCACGGTCTTGTCGGCTTCGCCCAGCGTAGCCACCTGCTTGCCCCCGACAGTAACCTGAAGCACCTGGGGTCTGCCGGTCACGATCATCGGCCTGTTTGCATCTGCAGGCACGACGAACTTCTCGCCGGCTTTCATTTCGTTTTCATATAGTCGCTTGTTATCGGCATCATAGACTTTTACCCAAACGGTATCGGTTGCGATCAGCGCGACTTCGCCACCAGTGGCCAGAGAGCTCTTGCTGGAAATGCTGGCCGTTGCCTTTTGAGTACTGCGGATGGGCGCTACTGCTTCCACGCCCACATTAAGGGCCATGCTGCGCCAAAGAAGATAGGCACCAACCACGAGCGCCCCAATTATTGCAGCAGTCCATGCAAGCGTCCTGGATGGAACGCGCGAAGGATCAGTCGGTTCGAAATTCGGAGTCGGAATCTGGTACCCGTCATGCCCGCCCAGCGCGAGCTCGGTCCGCAATTCGCTGCTGACTTTAGCTGCATCCATTTCCAGTGCGCGCGCAAAGGAGCGCGCAAAGCCCAAGGTATAGGTCGTTCCGGGTAGGGCGCCGAAATCAGACTTTTCAATTGCTTCCAGGTGCCTCACCGGCACCCGTGTTTTTGCAGCCAGGTCCGACAGGCTCATATGCTGTCGCTCGCGCTCAGCTTTCAGCTGCTCGCCAACACTGTGAAACCGGAATTCATCGCTGCTCGGGGAATCTTCGCCCACGCCAATCTCCACAACCCGTTCTCCCACCACCTCTTGCGGGCAGATGCCCAACAATGGCACCATGCAATCGAAAGTCAATCGAAAAAGCTAGGAAATCAGCCAGTTTCGATACCTTGTTTTACAACCCAAGCGCTCAACGATTCGCGAATATTTACAGTGGGAGTTGCGAGCAACTCGTCCATTTTGGCCTCAATTGCAGCATGGTTTGACGAGCGGATCATTGCCTTGACAGGTCCAATTGCTGCCGGTGTGATCGATAACCGATGGATGCCCAGGCCGATCAGCGCAAGCGCTTCCAAGGTCCGGCCACCCATTTCACCGCAAACCGCGACATCGACATCATGCCCCTTGGTCGCGGTGATCACACGCTTGATGAAACGCAATATCGCCGGGCTGAGCCAGTCATATCGTTCAGCCAGGCGCGGGTCAGCCCGGTCAGCGGCGAAAAGGAACTGGGTAAGGTCGTTTGTTCCAATCGAGAGGAAATTGATCTTAGGCAACAAAATGTCGAGTGTTTCGGCGAGTGCCGGCACCTCGAGCATCGCTCCATAACGAACGCGGCTGGGCAAGGCTTTCTTTTGCTTCCCAAGAAATTCCATCTGGCCTTCGAATATCGCCTTAGCTGCATCGAATTCCCAAGGCTCAGAGACCATCGGGAACATCACGTTAAGCGTTCGGCCTGCAGCCGCCTCGATGAGTGCACGCGCCTGGGCTTTCATCAGTCCCGCATGATCAAGTGAGAGCCTTAGCGCGCGCCAGCCAAGCGCGGGGTTTTCTTCCTGGCTGGTCTCGTCCTTCAGGTAGGGGAGGGCCTTGTCGCCGCCAATGTCAAGCGTTCGAAAAATGACTGGCTTGTCACCTGCTGCATCGAGCACGTCGCGGTAGAAGCGTTGCTGGCGCTCGCGTTGGGGCAGTGTTGCTGAAATGAGGAACTGGAACTCGGTACGGAACAGTCCGACACCCTCCGCACCAGTGGTTGCGAGCGCTGACATGTCGTCGCGCAGACCTGCGTTTATCATCAGCGTGATCGGTACCCCGTCATTGGTGACCGACGCTTCGTCACGCGAAGCCGCGTAGCGTGCTTTCTTTTTTTGACGATCAACCAGGTCATGCCGAAAAGCGTCCTCGGTGCCCGCAGCAGGCCGCACTATCACGCTTTTCTCGTCTGCGTTCAGGAGCAGCATGTCGCCGTCACGAACCTTGTGCCTGATGCCACTTACCCGGCCCAGAACAGGAATGCCCATTGCCCTTGCAACGATGACGACATGGGCGGTGAGCGAACCTTCTTCCAGGATCACTCCGCGCAAGCGTCTCTTGTCATATTCCAGCAGTTCTGCAGGACCCAGGTTGCGGGCGATCAGGATGGAATCCTTCTTCAGGCCCAGTTGCGCCGCGGTGCTCATCTGCCCCGAGACGATGCGCAACAGGCGGTTTGAGAGATCCTCCAGGTCATGCATCCGGTCTGCGAGCAGCGGGTCATCGATCTGTCGCATCCGCATCCGTGTGCGTTGCTGCACACGTTCAATTGCGGCCTCAGCTGTGAGGCCACTATCAATGGCCTCGTTGATCCGGCGGCTCCAGCCCTCGTCATAGGCAAACATCTTGTAGGTCGCGATGACCTCTTCATGTTCGCCGCCAGTGCCGAAATCGATCTGGCTTGCCATCCGGTCAATCTGCTCACGCATCTTGTCAAATGCCGAATACACACGATGGCGTTCCGCCTCGGTATCTTCTGCAACCGTGTGCTCGATGCGAACATTGGGTTGATGGAAAATCGCGACGCCTGCAGCGGCTCCTTTGACAAGTGGCAGTCCGGTAAGGATGATTGTGCCAGTTTCATTGGCGCCGCCGGCATCAGGGGCGTCAATGAGTTCGGCATTAGCGATCAGTTCGGACAACACCATCGCGACTGTCTGCAGCGCCTCTATTTCGATCTCTTCATATTTGCGCGGTTCGACATGTTGAACCGCCAGCACGCCAACCGCTCGTTCCGAACGGACAATCGGGACGCCTGCAAAGCTGTGGAACCGTTCCTCGCCTGTTTCCGGGATGTAACGAAAATTGGGATGAGCAGCAGCCTCGTCCAGATTGAGCGTCTCGACATTTTCCGCGATCGTCCCAACCAGCCCTTCACCAAGACCGAGCCGGGTAACATGAACAGCTGCCTCATTCAGCCCGCGCGTCGCAAACAGCTCCAGGCTCCCATCTCGTAGCAAGTATATTGAACATACCTCGCTCGAAAGTGCCTCGCCAATGATGTTGACGACATGGTTCAGCTTTGCCTGGGCATGGTTCTTGGAAGCCATGACCTCGTGCAGGCCGGTTAATATATTGCGAGCAGCTTGGGTTGCGCTTTCCATCTGCCCTCGTCTAGCACGGGCTATTTGGGCAAGCGATACCCAAGCTTAAATTTTGTTGGCAGTTACGCAGGTAGGGATTCCTGCATGATGACATCTTTGAGTTGAAGTTTTTGCTTTTTCAAGGCGTGGATGAGATTGGTGTCCGGCAATGGTCGTCTTTCTTCGCGGTCGAGCTTTTCTTCCAATTCGGCATGCTTCATGCGGAGTGCGGTCATGTGACTGTTGTTCACCTTATTCTCCTTGTTGTGAGACTCGAAGAGCTAACAGTAAGGAGTAAATCATGAATCAGTTATGCTGTCTTCCCCCAAAATTTCGTCAGAGCGACCTAATGCGACGCTTCACCGTTTTTTGGCGATGACTTATGGCATGAATTAGGCTTAGAGTAGATTATGAATGATGAAGGTTACCAGCAGCAGCTGGAACAATTGAAGATCGAACATCGTGACTTGGACGATGCGATTACCGCGCTCAGGGCGCAGGCAATGGTTGATCAGTTGCAGATCGCGCGCCTGAAGAAAAAGAAACTCGTTCTCAAGGATTATATCATGCGGCTCGAGGACCAGTTGGTACCTGATATCATCGCTTGAGCATGCGTGTGCCGCTCCAGTTCGTTTACATTTGTTCTGGTGCCGTATCATCCCGGCACAATCGTTGAATTGCGCCAGTTACGGGTCGAATGCCTCTAACAATCAGACCCGCCCTCTGGCATATGAGTTGATATGCAAAAAACGCACCATGAACTGACTCCGAAATTGCTAGGTTCTCTTTATACCGAGGCAATGCTGCTTGCCGATGAGGCACGGTCCTATTTTGACCGGGATCAGATGACAGGGATAGTGTCTCCGGAGATCTCGGTGGCGTTTTCGTGCGAGTCCTTGAAGGTCACAACAAGGTTAATGCACAGCATTGCCTGGTTGTTAAACCAGAAGGCCCTGCGTGCCGGCGAGTTGTCACAGGAGCAAGCTGACAGCGACACCAGAAAGCTTGGTTACGCGCCTGCTAGCGACGATTTCCAGGTGGCCCGCTTCCCGCAGGAAGCTCGCTCGCTGATCTTGGCGAGCGAGGACCTCTATTTTCGACTGCAACGCATCAGCAGCAAGGTGCAACAGGCGGTTGGTCCTGTTCCCGAACCTCATGCCATGATGGCACGCATTCGCGCATCGCTCTAAGCGTCGAACTGCAGGCTCGCGAGCCGGGCATATAATCCGCCAGCAGCACTCAAGGTGACGTGATCGCCTTCTTCCACGATCCGGCCCTGTTCCATCACGATGATCCTGTCGGCTGAACGCACGGTCGCAAGCCTGTGGGCAATGACTATGGTCGTGCGATCCTTCATCAAATGGTCAAGCGCATCCTGCATCAGCTTCTCGCTCTCGGCGTCAAGCGCGCTGGTGGCTTCGTCGAGCAAAAGGATCGGCGCATTTCGCAGTACCGCACGAGCGATCGCAATACGCTGTCGCTGGCCACCCGATAGCCTTGCGCCGCCTTCGCCGAGGTAAGTATCAAGGCCCTGTGGCAACTCGCGCAGAAAGTCCGCCGCGTTGGCTTGCTGCGCTGCCTGCCAAATCGCGTCATCATCCGCCAGCCAGTTGCCATAACGCAGATTGTCGCGAGCCGAAGCGGCAAAAAGCACCGTTTCTTGTGGCACATAAGCCATTCTGCCTCTGATTTCTGCAGGGTCGGCGCTCGTAAGCGCCACGCCGTCGACGCGGATCACGCCGCTTTCCGGGTCATAAAATCGCTGTGCAAGCTGGAACAGCGTGGACTTGCCCGCACCGGACGGACCGACAACCGCGACGGTTTCGCCTGGGTTCACCTTCAAGGTGAAGTTTTCAAGTGCTGCCACTTCCGGTCGAGTAGGATAACGGAACTTGACGGCTTCGAAACTGACCTGGCCGCGCGGGGGTTGGGGAAGGGCAACAGGTTTTGCAGGTGGCGCGATATCGGGTTCTGCAGCCATGAGTTCGCCCAGTCTCCCGGCCGCACCTGCCGCGCGCAACAAGTCACCATAAACTTCAGTGAGTGCGCCAAGCGCGCCTGCGACCAAGCCACCATAAAGCACGAAAGCTGCAATCGTTCCTCCGGTCATGCGGCCGGCCGCAACATCTGCTGCACCTTGCCATATGATGAAGGTGATCGCGCCAAAAATGATTGCGATCACGATGCATGTCATTATCGCTCGAAGGATTATCCGTTGCTTGGCAGTGCCGAAAACTGTTTCGACGGCGTCGGTGAAGCGCCGGATTTCGCGCCCCTCCTGGTTGAACGCCTGGACGATCTTCATGACACCCAACACCTCGTCGATCAATGTCCCCACATCGGCTATCCGGTCCTGGCTCGTCCGCGACACGGTGCGAACCTTGCGTCCGAGAAAGACAATCGGAAACACGACCAGTGGAATACCGAACAGCATCATTGACGCCAGGCGGGGCGCTAAAGCAACAAGCAGTATGATTCCGATGATCCCCATGACCGTATTGCGGAGAGCAACCGAGAAAGTTGTCCCTACAACCTGCTCAATAACCGTCGTATCGGTCGTAATGCGCGATGCGATTTCGGATGGCCGGTTGGCTTCAAAATAAGCAGGTGGCTGTCGCAGCAAGTTCTTTTGCACCGCGATCCGTATATCGGCGACAACCCGTTCGCCCAGCCAGCTCACGAAATAGAAGCGAACGGAAGTGGCTATCGCCATGATTACGACCAGTAAAAGCAGATATTGAAACCAGCGATCGATGTCGCCCCCGCCCGCAAAGCCCTTGTCGATGATAAGCTTGAATGCGTAAGGCACACCCATCGTGGCTGAAGCTGCCACGACCAAGGCTGCGGCCGCGATCAGGATTTGCTTGGGATAGGCAAACGCATATCGGAAAACCAGTCTGAGATTTCCCAACTTGCGCGCAGGCGCCACTGTGTTGGGATCGGTTTCGGCTCGTTCGACTACCGCGCTTTCGGGCAGACTGGATATGCTGTCGGTCATCGTGTTCGCCTAGCAGGCGTCTGGTCTGCTCACAATGTCTCAAAAGCAACCAACCGGCAAAAGAGTTGCATTTTGATATGGTGCAGTGCAACATCAATGCTTATATGCGGGTATTGGCGGATTATAAAAAATCAATATTGTGCCGTTTGGGCAGGAAAACAGGGGTTATTTGATGCTGTACACAGCGCACGAAATACAAAAGAAGTGGCTTGCAGGCGCAAGCTACATTGCACAGATACAAGCTGATTGGTTAAACAGCCCAGCCAATCCTTTTTCCTATCTGGGTGTCGGCAGCGTCGTTGCCTCGGCACTTGACGTATTTTCACATGCCGCCATGACACGCGGCAAACCCGCATTTGGCCTGGACACCACTCTCATCAACGGCAAGC
>JBATDO010000163.1:0-25041 GCA_049663505.1 Sphingorhabdus sp. | reverse complement strand
CAACAGATTTTAAGTCTGCAGCGTCTACCATTCCGCCACATCCGCGCAATGCTGGAAAGACAGCATTAGGGCGCCTTGGTCAAGCTGGTTTAGAAGCCTGGTCTCATTTACCTGTTGAGACGCTCGCGGACCTCTTTGCCGGGTTTGAAATAGGGAACTCGTTTGGATGGCACGTCAACCGATGCACCCGTCCGCGGATTACGTCCCTTGCGGGGGGATCGGTCTCGTGTCGAGAATGCGCCAAACCCACGAAGCTCGATACGACCTCCTTCGGCAAGTCGCTGGATAATCTGGTTAAAGAACAAATCGACTATTTTCTCGATTTCTTCGGTTTTCAGCTCGGGATTTTCCCCTTCTAGCTTCTTAATCAATTCGGACCGGATCATGGCAGTGTCCCTTGTTGCACGGTTTAGTCGATGCCCGACGTTCGGGATGCCCAGCGACCAATTGGCATCTGTCAAGCGACCGGTGTAATCAAACTGCCAGAAAATTTTTGATTTTACAATGCCGTTGCACATGCAGTCGTTTGCACGAGAAATAAAAAGACCCGCCCCCAAAGCATGGGAGCGGGTCTCGATAGTCCCAAATAGGGAAATCAGGTTAGCAAAAGGCCAAAGATTATTTCTTGGCGCTCTTCAACGCTTCACCGAGGATATCACCCAGCGAAGCACCCGAGTCGGATGAACCATATTGCTCAACTGCCTGCTTCTCTTCTGCGAGCTGAAGTGCCTTGATCGAGAAGTTGGGCTTCTTGGAGCGATCAAATCCAGCGACCTGAACGTCGAACTTCTGGCCAACCTGGAAGCGGTCAGGGCGTTGCTCATCACGGTCACGACCAAGATCGGCGCGCTTGATGAAGCCGGTTGCTCCATCATCACCGGCCTGGACCTCAAGTCCACCATCGCGAACCTCAAGGACAGTCACCGTTACAGTTGCACCCTTTTTCAGTCCGCCTGCAGAAGCAGAACCGGCTGCCGATGGGGCACCCTTTTCAAGCTGCTTGATTCCGAGAGAAATACGCTCCTTTTCGCTGTCAATGTCGAGCACCACTGCCTTGATGGTCTCGCCCTTGCGATGCAGATGCAATGCTTCCTCGCCGGTGATACCCCATGCGATGTCCGACATGTGAACCATGCCATCAACGTCGCCGTCGAGGCCGATAAACAAGCCGAATTCAGTGGCATTCTTGACTTCGCCTTCAACGGTTGAACCGATCGGGAATTTCTCGGCAAAGGAAGCCCATGGATTATCCTGGGCCTGCTTGAGGCCAAGCGAGATCCGACGCTTTTCCATGTCGATGTCAAGAACGACGACTTCGACTTCCTGGCTGGTTGAAACGATCTTGCCAGGATGGACGTTTTTCTTGGTCCAGCTCATCTCCGAAACGTGCACCAGTCCTTCGATGCCAGCTTCCAGTTCAATGAAAGCACCATATTCAGTGATATTGGTGACTGCGCCAGTCAGTCGTGCACCGACTGGATATTTGGCAACCGCTGCATCCCATGGATCGCTCTCGAGCTGTTTCATGCCGAGGCTGATGCGCTGCGTGTCCTTGTTGATACGTACGATCTGTACCTTGACGGTGTCACCGATATTGATGACTTCGCTCGGGTGGTTGATGCGCTTGTAGCTGATATCGGTTACGTGCAGCAGGCCATCAATCCCACCGAGGTCGACAAACGCACCGTAGTCGGTGATGTTCTTGACAACGCCGTCGATGATCTGACCTTCTGCAAGGTTCTGAATGAGACCGGTGCGTTGTTCTGCACGTGTTTCTTCGAGGATGGCGCGGCGCGACACAACGATGTTACCGCGTTTGCGGTCCATTTTCAAAATGACGAACGGCTGGGCAATGTCCATCAATGGCGCAACGTCGCGTACTGGGCGCACGTCAACCTGGCTGCCGGGCAAGAATGCGACTGCACCGCCCAGATCAACGGTGAATCCACCCTTGACGCGGCCAAAGATGACACCATCCACACGGTTGCCCGCGTCGAATTCGCCTTCCAATACATCCCAGGCAGCTTCACGGCGCGCACGATCGCGCGACAACATGGCTTCGCCGTTCATATTTTCTACGCGGTCAACGAAAACTTCAACTTCATCGCCAACCTTCAGGTCGGCTTTCTGGCCGGGCATCGCGAATTCGCGCAGAGCCACACGGCCTTCTGATTTCAAACCAACGTCGATGACCGCATGGTCATTATCGATCGCGGTAACAGTACCTTTGACTACGCGGCCTTCAAAGCCGCCATCTGCTCCACCGAGTGATTCGTCGAGGAGTGCCGCGAAATCGTCGCGGGTCGGATTTGGCGAGGTTGCCATATGAAGAAATTCCTTAAACTTACATTTTGTCCGGCCAGTCGGTTGGTTCCGACGGTCTTTGACCAGAAATGCCCTATCGGCCGAATACCAATAAGGCGTTCGTTTTAAGAGGGTTATGGCATCAACTAGCGCCACCCTGACTTGCTTCAGGGTCCATTTCTCCGCCGTGGCCAAAGGGCCATTTACGCAGAATGGATGCTGAAATAAGATCAGCATGACGTGTGTTTGGGACAATAACACACCCGCCGTTCAACTGCGTTGGAGATGATGCTCCACTGCGGTTATCGCGGCTTGAACGGCTGCGCCTATAGTCAAATCGCCCGTATCAAGCAAGATGGCATCGTCGGCTGCCTTCAGCGGTGCAGTCGCACGAGAGGAATCGCGTTCATCGCGCGCATGGATATCGGCCAGGATTTCCTCGAAACTGACGTTCAATCCCTGTGCGACCATTTCTGCATGCCGCCTTTTTGCTCGAATTTCAGCTGGTGCAGTCACGTACAGCTTTGCATCGGCAAATGGTGCAATCACAGTGCCTATATCGCGACCATCCAGCAATGCACCTCCGGGTTGCTTGGCAAAATCGACCTGGCGCATGTTCAGTGCAGCGCGCACTGAAGGATGGACCGAAACCCGGCTGGCCAAACCGCCAACGTCTTCGCTTCTCAAAAGGGGGTCCTGCAGCAGTTTTTCAGAGAAACTGCACGCAGCCAATGCGTCTGGTGCATGGTCGGGATTGCCACCATTGAGCTGCACTTGTCGCCCCACGGCGCGGTACAACATGCCTGTATCCATGACCGGCAGCCCGAAATGCCGGGCCAGGGCCCTGGCCAGCGTGCCTTTGCCCGAGGCGGTAGGGCCATCCACGGCGATGATCATGTCGGTGGCCTTGACCGCGCCTTCAGGGCGGAAACAATTCCAGCCAACGCAATGATGCCCCAAGCGATTTCCAACACCACTGCAGCGAGGTTGAAATGGACTGAAAGTGAAAGCAGAAGGAGTATGGCACCTGCCAGATTGGCAATGTTGAACCAGAGCTTGTTCATGTCCTTGGCTATGTTTGCATACCCAAATCCGAGAATGAACAATATGCTTCCGCAAATCCCGATGATGTCGGCCGCCAAGCTGGTCACCGGCTTAGTTCTTCAAGCATTGCTTCAAATGTCGGAAAGCTTGTTGCAATGGGTGATGCGTCATCGACTGTCACGCCGGCATGACAATGTTGCCCCGCCACCGCAAAACTCATCGCTATGCGGTGATCGAGCGCGCTGTTAACGGTTGCTCCGCCTTGAAGGGGTTCTCCGCCGGATCCTTCGATAACGAGACCGTCCTCGTATTCCTCAATCTGGGCCCCGATGGCTCGCAGCCCTGCCGCCATCAGCGCGAGCCTATCCGACTCCTTCACTCGCAATTCATCCAAGCCGCTGGTTCGTGTGCGACCTTGGGCCATACTGGCCGCGATGAAGAACACGGGAAACTCGTCAATCATGCTCGGCGCAAATTCGGGAGGGACATCAATTCCGCGCAGAACGGAATGGCGCGCGGTTATATCTGCCACCGGTTCACCGCCAACTTCGCGCAAGTTCGTGTATGCGAGGTCCGCGCCCATCGCCTCAAGCATCTTGTACAGACCAGTGCGTGTGGGGTTCATGCCGACGTGGGTAATGGTGACCTCGCTGCCGGGCGTAATGAGTGCAGCTACAATTGGAAAAGCCGCTGACGAGGGATCTCCGGGTACTTCGATATCCTGCGGGCTCAGTTCGGCTTCGCCGACCAGGCGAATATGCCTTGCTCCATCATTACCCTCTTCGACGGTCAGCTGCGCACCAAAGCCGCGTAACATGCGTTCGCTGTGATCGCGGGTTGGCACGGGCTCTATGACTTCGGTTATACCTGGCGTGTTGAGTCCAGCCAGCAAAACAGCACTCTTGACCTGCGCTGAGGCAACCGGGAGCCGGTAACTGATCGGAACGGCTGGTACGAGACCGCGCACCATTAATGGCAAGGTGCCCCCCGGGCTGGCCGTAAACTCTGCACCCATTTGGCTGAGAGGTTCAATCACGCGCCCCATTGGGCGTTTGGACAGGCTCGCGTCGCCTATAAAGGTTGCCGTGACCGGGTGGCTTGCCAGCAGGCCCATCAACAATCGCGTCGACGTACCACTGTTACCCATGTCGAGAGCGACGGTTGGTTGCATTAATCCACCGACACCAACGCCGTGAACCGTCCAGCTTCCATCTCCGGTTCGCTCGATTTGCGCGCCCATCGCTCGCATGGCCGAAGCGGTGGCTAGCACATCTTCGCCTTCGAGCAATCCGGTGATCCGGCTTTCACCGACTGCCAAGGCACCGAGCATGAGTGACCGATGGGAGATCGACTTGTCGCCCGGTACCTTTACCGTGCCACGCAAGGGGCCATTGTGACGGAATATGGCGGGGCGGGGTTCGGCGCTATGCATATGCCCGGTGCTTTGCTTCGATGACGCGCGCAAGTCAACGATTACACTTATTTTTGACAGCGAGGCTTCGCTGTGGCAAGGGCCGCTCCCATATGCAGCGAGTCACCTTTGCGTGACCGCATTTCATGCAATTTTGAAAGGATTTGAGGCCCACTATGGTGAAGGCTGAATGGGGAACCAAGCGTACCTGCCCGAAATGCGGCACACGTTTTTACGATTTGACCAAGGACGCTCCGGTAGAATGCATCGATTGCGGCAACCAGTGGACGCCAGAGCCCGTGCTCAAGTCCAAGCAGCCCTTGCCCTTTGAGGAAGTCGAGAAGAAGAAGGACGACTCGGACCTTGTCGATGATGATCTCGACATTGACGTTGATGCAGTGGACGGTGATGTTTCGCCAGACAATGACGTCGACCTGGGTGGTGACGAGGACCTCGGTGTTGCCGGGACCGAAGGCGACGCCGACGAACAGTAATTCGAGCGCAGGTCGAATAGACGAACTTCGCTCTTGATATATGGAGGGGCGCCCGTTAGTGGCGCTCCTCACCAAATACCGCCAATGGCGGCAGATGGGGCCTTAGCTCAGCTGGTAGAGCGCTTCGCTGGCAGCGAAGAGGTCAGGGGTTCGACTCCCCTAGGCTCCACCATTGTTCGCAGTGCGAAGAATGGAAAGGCTGCGACAATACGCAGCGATCATTTTCATCATAGTCTGGCAAAAACGGCCATCCTAAAGTAAGGCCTGTCCATGCATTTTCTCGACCAAGCCAAAATTTTTATCCGCTCAGGGGCGGGCGGCCCCGGTGCCGTCAGCTTTCGTCGTGAAAAATACGTCCAATATGGCGGGCCGGATGGCGGCAATGGTGGCAAGGGTGGCGACATCATTTTTGAAGCTGTTGCTGGCCTCAATACCTTGATCGACTTTCGTTATGCGCAGCATTTCAAGGCGCAGCGAGGCATCCAGGGCATGGGGCGTGACCGACATGGCGCTTATGGCCAGGACTTGGTAATCAAGGTGCCTGTGGGAACGCAGGTACTTGCAGATGACGAGGACCGTACCTTGTTGCTTGATTTGACCGAAGTCGGTCAGCGCGTCGTTTTTCTTCGTGGTGGCGATGGCGGACGCGGGAATGCGAGTTACAAGACCTCGACCAATCGGGCGCCGACTCAGCACGGACCGGGTTGGCCCTATGAGGAAAGATATGTCTGGTTGCGGCTCAAGCTGCTCGCCGATGTGGGACTTGTCGGGATGCCCAACGCTGGCAAATCGACATTCATCAACCAGGTATCCAATACCAAGGCCAAGGTGGGAGCCTATCCATTTACTACCATTCGCCCCCAACTGGGCGTGGTAGAACACAAGAGCCGGGAATTTGTCATCGCAGATATTCCAGGCCTGATCGCGGGTGCCGCAGAAGGTGCAGGTATCGGAGATCGCTTTCTGGGGCACATCGAACGGTGCCAGATACTGATCCACCTGGTCGACGCAACCCAGGATGATCCAGTCCTCGCTTGGCAAACGGTATGTGCAGAACTTGCCGAATATGGCGCTGGTCTGGAGGACAAGCCGCAGATTGTAGCGCTCAACAAGGGAGATTTGCTGGATCCAGAGTTGATGGCCGACATAACGGCGCAATTAGAGGCCGCAGGCGCAAGGGACATTGTCTCGATTTCGGGAGCTACCGGGCAGGGCGTCAGCAACGTCCTTGACCGGATTTTGGAGGCGCTGCCAGCAAAAAGTGGCATCGAGAGTTCGCGCAGCAACGGCATGACCGAGGACGGGACATGGTCACCAATTTGAATCAAGCCGCCTTTCCGACCGCCACATGTCCGTTACTGGTAGTGAAGGTCGGGTCGTCGCTGCTGGTCCAGCCCGATGGCGGCGTGCGGCGGGACTGGCTGGAAACATTGGTTGGCGATTTGAGCGAGCGGCACAAGGCAGGCCAGCGAATCATCATCGTGACATCGGGCGCGGTCGCACTGGGTGCAAGACGGATGGGTTTTGATCGTGGCGGGCGTGCCAGTCTTGCCGACGCGCAAGCAGCAGCATCGGTGGGACAAATCATTCTGTCGGGCATTTGGGCTGAATTGCTCGGTGCCCAAGAGCTGGCTGCAGCACAAATGCTCGTGACACTTGATGATCTCGAGGACCGGCGACGCTATCTAAACATTGCAGCGACACTGGATCGCCTTTTGGGAGCCGGTGCGGTTCCCGTCTTCAACGAGAATGACAGTGTTGCGACTGAGGAAATCCGTTTTGGCGACAATGACAGGCTGGCTGCGCGGGTGGCGCAGGCAGCTGGAGCAACTGGGGTAATATTGCTATCAGATGTTGATGGGCTGTATGATCGCAACCCCTCAGATCCAGGCGCCACCCTGGTATCCGAGGTGGCACGAATCGATGGACGTATACGGATCATGGTCAGTGAAGGATCCTCATCGGGCATGGGGTCCGGTGGCATGGCGTCCAAACTCGACGCTGCCGATATCGCAACCCGAGCTGGCATTGGACTGACAATAACATCGGGTTTGCATGACAACCCCTTGTCGAAACTGGAGGCTGGCGGAGCATCGACCTTCTTTGCGCCGCGAGCTGGTGCGTCGGCCCGCAAGAGCTGGCTTGGCGGACGACTTACAGTAAAGGGCAGGATTCGCATCGACGATGGCGCAGTAAAGGCACTGAAAGCGGGCAATAGTCTCCTTCCGGCTGGTGCGCTGAGCGTCGAGGGAGAGTTTAAGCGCGGTGATGTCATCGATATCAGCGCGGATGACGGTATCGCGATTGCGCGTGGGCTATCCGAATATGCCGCAGCAGACGCCGCCAGGATATGCGGCCACCGCACCAGCGAATTGGAAGCCATCCTTGGTACAGTGCCACGATCAGTGCTTGTTCACCGAGACCAGCTGGTATTATTATGACGCAACAGCCTGGTGTTGTTGCCTTGACCGGTGCGACCGGGTTCGTGGGGCGGGCCACACTTGATAAACTGCTTGAAGCAGGGTGGCAGGTTCGAGCGTTGACCCGCAGGGATCAACCCAGGCGAACTGGGGTAACCTGGGTGCGAGGCAGCCTTGACGACGCTATTAGCCTCACCCAATTGTGCACGGGTGCGAATTCAGTGCTCCATGTTGCAGGTGTAGTGAACGTGCCAGATGCCGCCGGGTTTGAAGCAGGTAACGTGACAGGAACAGCAAATATCCTTTCGTCAGCAAAGGAAGCCGGCATTTCTCGCTTCGTGCATGTTTCCTCGCTGGCCGCTAAACATCCTGAGTTGTCATTATATGGATCAAGCAAGGCGGGCGGCGAAAAGCTGGTTGCCACCAGTATGCTGGACTGGACAATCGTGCGCCCTCCAGGAGTGTATGGACCAGGAGATCATGACGTGTTCGAAATGTTTCGCATGGCTGCAAGAGGCATAGCATTTCTGCCTCCGCGCGGACGTGGATCTTGGATTTACGTTGATGATCTGGCACGATTGCTTGTGGCGCTACTGCCACCACATGATGCTGCGACATCGCGCATATTCGAGGCAGATGACGGCACAGAGGATGGCTGGACGCACGAAGGTTTTGCGCGCGCCGTTGGGTTGGCGTTGGGGCAAAGGGTGACAACGTTCCATTCCCCGCGCTTCCTTTTGACATTGGCAGCCCATGCCGACAGAATTTTTCGTGGGAGAAAGGCCAAGCTCACGCCTGATCGGGCAAGTTACATGAGCCATCCTGACTGGACGATCGACCGCGCTGCAGCACCACCTGCGTCATTATGGACACCCCTAATGCCGATGTGCTCGGGTCTCAAGGAAACTGCGCGCTGGTATAAGGCGCAAGGTTGGCTCTAGGGCTTTGACTTGCCCTTTTGACGCCTTATTCGCTTGCCATAGCCCGTTCAAACAACGCACTAAATGCCAAATTTCACGAGGAACCAGTTCATGACCGATCGCACTGAAATGTTTGAAGGACTGAAGGGCCTGATCGAGCCGTTCAACAAGAAGGGCGTTACGGTAACCGACGCGACCAGCTTTGCAGGCGATCTGGAGTGGGACAGCCTGACTGTCATGGATTTCGTGGCCGAAGTTGAAGATGCTTTCGATATCGTGATCACGATGAACATGCAGGCCGAAATTGAAAATGTTGGCCAGTTGGTCGATGCCGTGACAAAGCTAACGGACTGAACGCAAATGACTGACCTGTTTTCGAAATTCGACGCACTCATAGCCCAGAGAGAGGGCCTGCTTGCAACCGGCGTCATGGATCCTTTTTCGCTGGTGATGGAGAAGGTACTCTCACCGACCGTTGCTGTATGCAACGGCAAGGAAACCATCCTGCTTGGTACCTATAATTACATGGGAATGACGTTTGATGAAGACGTCATTGAGGCGGGCAAACGGGCATTGAGCGAATTCGGGGCAGGAACGACGGGTAGTCGTGTGCTGAATGGTACTTTTCAGGGGCACAAGGAGTGCGAGGACGCGCTCAAAGAATTTTACGATATGAAGCATGCGATGGTGTTTTCCACCGGCTACCAGGCAAATTTGGGAATTATCAGTACGATCGCGGGCAAGGGAGACTACATCATCCTCGACATCGACAGCCATGCATCCATTTACGACGGGTGCAAAATGGGCGATGCAGAAATTGTCGCATTCCGTCACAATGACGTGGAAGCTCTCGAAAAGCGATTGAAGCGATTGCCTGCAGACGCCGGAAAACTGGTGGTCCTGGAAGGTGTGTATTCAATGCTCGGCGATGTTGCACCACTGAAGGAAATGGTCCGTGTTTCCAAGGAAGCAGGAGCAATGGTGCTAGTTGACGAAGCGCATTCGATGGGCTTCATCGGAAAAAATGGACGTGGTGTGGCTGAAGAGCAAGGCGTCCTGGACGACGTCGATTTTGTTATTGGAACCTTTTCCAAAAGTGTCGGAACGGTTGGCGGTTTTTGCGTATCAAACCATTCAAAATTCGAGATCCTGCGGCTTGTATGTCGTCCTTATGTTTTTACAGCATCACTTCCGCCAGCTGTTGTCGCATGCTCAGCGACCAGCATCCGCAAGCTGATGCATAATGACAACAAGCGTGCGCACCTGTGGGAAAATTCAAAGACACTTCATCAAGGTTTGCGTGACCTTGGTTTCCAGCTGGGTACGCCAGAGGCACAGAGCGCGATAATTGCGGTAATAATGCCGGACCTCGAACGCGGCGCAGCGATGTGGCAAGCTCTTTTGGAAAATGGCCTGTATGTAAACCTGGCAAGGCCGCCAGCAACGCCAGCGGGAATGACGCTGTTGCGCTGTTCTTTGTGTGCTGAACACACCAGTGACCAGGTGGCCGATATTCTCGACCGGTTCGAACGTGCCGGCAAGGCTGTGGGAATTATTTGAAAAGCCCTCCCCGTCATGAATAGGCTTGATCTGCGCGAACGCATCATGGCGACAAGCTTTGCTGCCATGGCAGGCATGGTCGACGCAATTGGCTTCATGGCAAGCGGCGGATTCTTCCTTTCGTTCATGAGTGGTAATTCGACAAGGCTGAGCATCGGATTGGCCGAGGGTGCACCATATATTTTCCTGGTCGCAGCTCTGATCGCGAGTTTTGTATGCGGCGTCATCTGGGGCTCGCTCATAGGCAATGGTAAGGACGTTGCACCCAGCAAGAGGCAGGCCATCATATTGGCAGGCATTTCGATTCTGCTTTTCCTGGCCCCGGTCCTGGCAGAATCGGGGTGGCTGCTGGCCGCGATAAGCCTCGCCGCCTTTTGCATGGGGGCTGAAAACACCCTGTTTGAACGTGATGGATCAGTGTCCTTTGGCCTGACTTACATGACAGGTGCACTGGTCAAGATCGGTCAGGGTATTGCAACGATGCTGCGAGGCGGATCAAGGACCGCTTGGTTGCCCTATCTGTTTTTGTGGGCCGGGCTGATCGGGGGAGCAGTTGTCGGTGCGACGGTATTTGCGACATTCGACATTTTAGCCCTTTGGCTGCCAGCCGGGCTTGCTGCAGCATTTGCGATTATCATCCTGCGCGCCGGGCAAGCAACGCAACCTTAACGCACTGCTCCTTTTGCGAGCAATTTGGGTACCAAGAATATCGCGGCCAGAATTGGCCAGCGTCGTTGCCAATTGCGAACCTTGATGTCAGTTCCTGCATGTCGGTTCACCTTCCATGCCAGATAGTCGATCCCGCCAGAAAAAGTGAAGGCTGCCTTTGCAAGGCGCGCAACGGTCAATATCTTTCCTCGTCGCCTGAGGCCCGGCCAACGGTTTCGTTCGCGCAATATCCGGCGTTCAGGGTCTGCCAGAAGATGCACCTTGTCGCCGCGCATTTCATTGGCAATCATGCTGTGGTGGAGCGCCGCGTGACCGAACCGTTGATAGCGTTCCGGGTCGAACTCAATCACTGACGAGGGGCGATCCTTGCGTTCCGCGCGCAATTCCGCAGCATATGTCATTTGGAAACCAGACTGCCATAAATCAAGCACATCGACTTCGCGCTCCACGAAAGCCAAAGCGGCGTTTAGCAATGTCGGCGCTGCGCCCGAAATCGATCGCACCGCCATGTTGCGTGCTGCCTCGTCTGCCATCCATACCAGTCTTGAGGGCTGCGCAAACCTTGCCCAAACCGATACTGCCGAGGCCGAGGGGCGATTGAGATCATGGAAATCCTGTTCGCTTAACACAGCGACCTTGGCGACCAGGCCGCGATATTCAAATGGGAATACATTGGGCGGCAAACGACGGTTCCATTTAGCCAGCCAGCGCTTCTCGTAAGCTGCATCATAATTGGAAACAATGAGGTAAAAGTCGAGCATCTGCCCTTCGAGCTGTTGGCTGCGCAGGCAAGAGCCGTAGAATAATACCGCTCGCGCAGCCCCTTGATACTGCGCGGCTATATGTGCCGCAAATTCCTGCACCTGCGGCAGGGCCGGGACGGCCAATTCATCGGCTACCAATTGAGTGAGCGAGTTCATAGGCGCGCCTTAGCGGCTTTCAGGCTGAGTTGTTAAGTGCGATAATCAGGCTGCAAGTTTCAAGAACGGCACAGGAGCCGTCGATCGCAGTACAATGGGATGGCCCTTGTTTGCCTCGAATACCTCGCCATCCAGCACGACGCTGCTGCGATCACCATCGATTCGGATCACGTCGCCCTCTTGAAAATGAACGCCCTTCATCTTGTGTTGCCCGAGCTTTCCACGCAGTGACGCCGAAATCATCCGCAGCATCGACCAGGGACGTTGATCCACTGCCAGGAACTTCATCAATCCCTTGCGAGCACCTCCAGCTTGGGCGCCAAGCAAGAGCTTGTCGAGCGTGGTGACGATCAGGACTGAAAATATCCCCTGCAATTCACCCTGTCGAATGAATGAAACACTGATCGGTGAGGCACGGGCAGGAAGAAAATCCGCTTTCAATCCAAATATGGCAGAAAACAGGACTGCCAAAGCAGCAAGCAAGTGGCTGATCCCGTTGGGAAGTCCCAGAGGATAGATCTTGTTGCGGCAATATAGGATGGTTTCAGCTAGCCCGGCTCCGCCCAGGAACATTCCCAGTACCGGTCGAGCGCCTTCGCTACCATCGCTCAGGGCGATGAGTTCGCGTACGACGATATGGTCATGAAGGTCGCCCTTGGCGACTTCGATGATACGCGCCAGTGCATCGAGCGGATCACCCTCAGCGCCGAGATCAAGCGCGATCAGGTTGGTCTTGCCATTGGGTAAAACCGCAACGGGGGGCGGATCGCCCTCGAAATGGCCGCCATGGTACAATTCGGTCAATGCAGATTGCACAGTGCCGTCACCACCGTTGATCACCAGCACCTTGGGTTTCACGCGAGCGATCATTTCCAAGGCCTTGGCAATCTGCCCCATTTCTTCCACTTCATAATGAAAGATATCAGGATTGCGGGCACAATAGCAGCGAACCGCCGGTAGCAGCGACCTGTTACCGGTTGAATTGGGATTCGAGAGGAGCGCTACGAGTGCCAAATGTTTTCCGTTACATATATTTCAGGTTGATTGTGATCCGGGTCACGCCGGGCCCCGCTCGAAAAGCAACCTTGCCCGCTGAAGGCTTGCCAAGATTGAGGATATTGATGCTCGGGTTGTTTGAAAAACCGCCGCCGTCCTGTCGTATGTCGGTTTTGCCGTTGGCATTACGGTCATGACGAACCGCTATTCCATATTGACCTTCGGTGGGAACCGGCATGCAAAAGTTCATGTTGCCAGAGCTTGCCCGGCTTTCCATCCGGTGCAACCAGCGTCCCTTGGCGAGCCAGGCGCTGTTTGTTGCGGGGTAGGATTGAATGCGAATTTGGCCTGATGCATCCTTGACGCCGCGCACGCTTACCAGCACGGCGGGGCCTTTTCCTGTCGCACAGCGCGACATGTCGTTGCTGATTTCTTCACCCGCAGCTGCGGCGCCCGAAACGAGCAGTAACCCGGCAGCAGCAAGCATAATATGAACTTTACTCATCAAAAACTCCTGGGAACATTATTTCCAGCGTATCCATTCGGGTACGCCATCGATGTTGCCCCTGAACCTAGATACGTCTATCGATGCAGTTTGCGGCCAAATTAGGGTGACAGGGCGACCATAAGTTGAAATTTCTGAGTGCCACTGACCGCTACATCTTCAGGCTCGTGATGTTGCCATTGCTGGCGACGCTTGCGATCGCTGCCTCATTGCTGTTGCTCGACAAGATGCTCAGCCTGTTCGATTTCGTGGCAGCCGAAGGCGGGCCCGTGAACGTGGTCTGGCGCATGCTCGCGAACCTCATACCCGAATATCTCTCACTGGGTATTCCGATCGGGTTGCTACTGGGGATATTGCTGGCATTCCGAAAACTGGCGACATCGTCCGAACTCGATATTTTCCGTGCCGTGGGCTTGAGTTATTTCCGCCTTTTGCGGGTTCCCTTCCTGTTCGCGATCGGCCTTGCCGTTGTGAATTTCGCGATTGTCGGATTTGTCCAGCCCAATGCACGCTATCTTTACGAAGAGCTGCGGTTTGAACTGCGTTCAGGAGCTTTCGGGGCCAAGGTGAAAGTCGGCGAATTCAACAATGTCGGCAAGAATTTGACGATGCGGATCGAGGAAAGTCGCAATAATGGCAATCAACTTTCAGGCCTGTTTGTTCATGCCGAGAGCAAAAGCGGACAAACGATCGCCGTGACCGCAGAAGAGGGGCAGTTTCTTCGCACCGATGATCCGGACACGATCTTGCTCCGACTCGAAAAAGGAACCCTGGTCCACGATGCGCCCAACTACAAAACGCCAAGAGTGCTGAGCTTTACAAGCCATGACGTACCAATCCCGCTGCCGCAGATCGAGAATTTTCGCGCGCGAGGGGGAAAGGATCGGGAATATTCTATTAATGAGCTTATGCGCATCGGCAACGATTCCAGTCAGCCTGTCCTGGAACGCAACCGGGCCTGGTCGAATTTCCATTTTCGACTGGTCGAGGTCGCCATGATGCTTTTGCTTCCATTCCTGGCGTTGGCACTGGCCATTCCGCCCAAGCGTTCGACTTCGGCATTGGGCGTCTTTCTCTCGATTATCATGGTGGTCACCTATCACAAGATCAACGAATATGCAGAGGGCGTTGGAGGCATGGGGATCGTCGATCCAGTCTTTGCCCTTTGGGTTCCATTCTTGCTGTTTGCCCTCCTTATTCTCTGGATGTACCACGTCATCGCACATGTCCCGGGAGGACAACCAATTGGGGCGCTCGAAGTTTTCGCCCAAAAGGCCGGCAAATCGATCCGTAAGTTCTTCACGTTTGGACGCAAGGCACGATTAGCGCGAATCGGCATGGGTGAGGCGGAGAGCTAGGCAATGAATTTTTTCCCTTCGCACAACATCACCTGGTACATGGCGCGATTGTTTATCGTGCGAAGTTTTGCAGTCTTGGCGATGTTGGTCCTGATACTGCAAACTCTCGACCTGCTCGGTGAGAGCGGAAAAATCATGTCCGTTTCAGGAAATGATCAAGGTGACGTCCTGCGCTATGTGACGATGCGGGCACCGCAACTGGTCGCGCGCTTTCTGCCATATTCTGTGTTGCTTGGTACGTTGATCACCTTTGCCATATTAAGCCAGAATAGCGAAGTCGTAGCGATGAAGGCAGCGGGACTTTCTGCACATCAAATCCTGGCACCGATGTTTGTGGCAAGCTTAGCAGTGGCGGTGCTTTCGTTTGCCTTCAATGATCTGGTCGTAGCGCCCAGTACGGCAAAACTGAAGGTCTGGCAGGAAGCCGAATATGGGCCTGTGCCAGCTGAAACAGGCGTGAAGACCAATGTTTGGGTACGCGAGGGGCAGGATCTCATCAACGCGGGAACGGTTACAGGATCAGGCACGTCCACCAGGCTCGGCAATGTCAGCCTGTATCTGCGAGCAAATGGCGGGTTGCGCCAAGTCGTGCGCGCCGATGAGGCAGTTTATGCTGATGGTGCCTGGCAGTTGAAAAATAGCACGAGCTTTGACGTTGCTACTACGGCCGAAACGCGGTTCACGCAATTGACTGTTGGGAAGGGAATCACCCCTGACCGATTTAACTATGTGAAGGTTGATGGCGACAGCATGGGGTTCTTCGAGCTCAAGCAAGCCATTGGAGATCTGAACGCAGCCGGCCGCCGTACCGACAATCTTGAAGCCATATTGTGGCACAAGATCTCAGGACCATTGTCGAGCATGTTGATGCCGCTTCTTGGTGCGGTCGCTGCTTTTGGACTGGCACGGTCCGGGGCACTGTTCATTCGGACAGTGATCGGTATGGCACTCGGCTTCACCTATTTCGTCGCCGATAATTTCGCGCTGGCGATGGGCAATTTGGGGGCATATCCTCCGTTGATTGCAGCGTGGGGACCGTTTTTGCTATTTCTTCTCATCGGTGAAACCGTGCTGGTCCGAACCGAGGAATGAGTGGTCCGATCGAAGATGCACTGGTGCCGCCTGCGCCTGCTGTCAGCACTTCGGAAGTAGCCAAGGGCGCGGGCCTGGCTGCATTGTCGCGCCTGGGCGCGCTCATAGAAATAGTATCTCAGCCCGCCTACACGTGGATGTTCGGACTTACTGGATACGGCGTTTACGTGGTACTCTGGGCAGGCGTCAATATATTGGCCAATATTCTCGATCTTGCCATGGGACAGGCCTTGCAACGCCTGGTGCCGGCTGACCAGGACCAGGACCGCCAGCATGGGGCAGTGCGCTTTGCATTGATCACTGGAACGGGCCTGGGCCTATTGGCAGCAATCGCGATAATGCTGTCTGCTGATTGGCTGGCCGGCTTTGTCGCAGCGGCACCCAGAGACAGCGCGAAGCTGCCTCAAGCGATCGCGCTGTTTGCATGGAGCCTTCCACTGTGGATATTTATCGAGATAGCGACCGCAGCTGCGCGGGCGAAACGGGCATTTGGTCCGGAAATCCGGCTGCGCATATTCTGGGAGCAGGTCGCGCGATTGTTATTTGCCATAGGCTTTTTCTGGTTCGGGTTTGACCTGACTGGCTTGCTCCTGGGTCATTTGCTTTCCTTGGCGCTCACTGCCTTATTGTCGGCGCAGTTGCTTGGTCGCTATTATGACCTGGGCCTGCTTTGGCGTGCGCCCATGCCGAGATCTGTCCGCCGCGATGTGCTGGCCAGTGGTGCTGCTTTGATGCCGCCCGCAATTGCGCGCCGGGCATATAATGACTTGCCACCGATCCTGCTGAACCTCATGGTTCCTGGTGCCGCTGGAGCGACCGCTGCTGCATTGTTCGGAATTGCGCGAAAAATTGCTTCAATCCCGTTGATCGTTCGGCAGTCGTTTCTCTATGTGCTGTCTCCGCTGGCATCAGCACAAGCGGCCGTCGATCGGGGAGCGATGCTGCCCATGTACCGGTTTTCCACCCATATGTCGCTCCTGCTCGCCGTGCCATTGGCAGGTTTCATGATCCTCGTCGCATCCGATATGCTGAGTGCGTTTGCGCCCGGTTCTGCTGCTGCTTTGCCAGTGCTGGTTGTATTGCTTGCCGCACGCGCGGGCGAGGCAGTGATTGGGCCTGCCACGCCGATTGTCGAGATGGTTGGGCACCGAGCCTTGCCGTTGATCAACAGTATCATCGGTCTGCTGCTTTGGCTGGTGCTGGCCCTCTGGCTGGTGCCCGCATATGGCGCGCTCGGCATGGCGCTGGCCGTGTCTGTTGCAGTGGTCATTACCGCCTGGATTGCTGTTGTTGAGTTGAAGGTCAGCGACCGACTGTCGCCCTTCGGGCCGGGTTTCTGGCGTGCAGCCTTCATTGGAGCCGCAACCATTGCCGCGCTTTGGCTGGCAGGCGAGGCCTTGGCTCCACTTGGAGCGCGCATCCGCGCAATTGGCTTGTTTGCTCTGTTTTGGCCCTTGCTCTGGCTTGGCCTGAGAATTGGCATGGAACCTCAAGACAAGGCAGCTCTCGGAAAGTTCGGACGTAGGCTGCGGATCTGACTCTTGACAGCAAACCCGCTTGTGAAGAGGGAGACAACATGACCAAGATCAGTATCCGTCCCGTTTTAAACAAAGCCGACAAAAAGGCATTTGTTGATCTTCCCATGCGTCTTTATGCCGATGATCCCAATTGGGTTCCACCCTTGAAGGACGAAGTTCACGGTCTCATCACGCCCGGTAAGAATCCCTGGTTTGAACATGGGGAAGCCCAGCTGTTTCTTGCAGAACGCAGCGGTTGCGTGGTCGGACGGATATCTGCACATATTGACCACCTTGCGCTGGCGCAACCGCCCGAACAGGGTTTTGGCCCCGGCACCGGTAATTGGGGGTTGATCGAGGGTGAAGACCAAGCCGTAATTGGAGAATTGCTCAAGACAGCGGAGAATTGGCTGCGTTCCAAGGGGATGGTTCGCGCTTTAGGGCCGATCAGTCTTGCAATGTGGGACGAACCAGGATTGTTGGTCGAAGGACACGACCACCCGCCTACCGTCATGATGGGGCACAACAATGCAACCTACCAAGGCTGGATCGAGGCGACCGGGTATAAAGGCGTCAAGGACCTTTATACTTATGCAATTCCGATAGATATTCCGTTCCCGCCGCTTGTTGAGCGAATTGTCGCATCCGGGGAGCGCAATGATCGGATCGTGATACGCCGGGTAGACAAAAGCAAATTTGATGAAGAAGCCGCGTTGATCCTGAACATTTTGAATAACGCGTGGAGCGACAACTGGGGTTTTGTGCCCTTCACCGACGCCGAGATTGCCTATGCCGGGAAAAAATTGAAGCCTATAGTGTTTGAAGACCTTATCCGCATTGCGGAAGTTGACGGGGAGCCGGTCGCATTCATGATGACGCTTCCTGACCTCAACGAAAAGCTCGTTGAATTTGACGGGGCGCTGTTTCCATTCAACTGGGCAAGACTGCTATGGTGGCTTCGTGCGCCGAAGGTTCGAACAATGCGGGTACCCTTGATGGGCGTAGTCAAGAAGCTCCAGGCGACCCGGATGGCAAGCCAATTGGCTTTCATGCTCGTCGAATATATTCGGCGCGATGCCGTTTCCAAATTCGGTGCCTCACGAGGAGAGTTCGGATGGGTGCTGGAAGACAATGGCCCGATGCGATCGGTCGGCGAAGCTATTAATGGCCAGATAAACAAGGTCTACCGAATTTTCGAAAAGGGACTTTGAAAATCAGGGTAGGATTTTTGCGACATTTTCATACAAATTGAACGTTGCGTTCGAGGGCAAAGCGCCTAGCCTGTCCAAGAGCGTGCGATTGTTGCGGAGCCAATATGTCCATAGATATTGCTATCGCCCTAAATCGTTTTGGCTTGGGTGCACGTCCTTCGAGGCCAGAAAAACTCCAAGCGCGCGATTGGTTGAAGCGCCAGGTCGAGCAATTCGAGCCCAAATCCTTGGCAATTGCTGGGCAACCTAGTCGCGCAGATATCGCCGGCGACTTTGCTTCCTATCGGCTTGATCGCAAGGACCGCCGGTTGGCCAAGAACCGAGGTGATACTTCCGCTGGGATGGAGCAAATCGATCCAGTGAAACTCGAGAAGGCTGTGAACACTCTTCGAGTCCACTACATGACAGCAGCACATGCCCGCATTAGCCAAGCACTCGAAACCGAGGCTGACTTTGCCGAGCGGCTCGTTCATTTCTGGTCCAATTACTTTGCTGTTTCTGTCGACAAGCTCTCGGTTCTGGCACTAGCGGGCGACCATGAATTCAACGCGATTCGTCCCAATATCATGGGGACATTTGCAGACTTGCTGATCGCCGCTGTTACTCACCCGGCAATGCTGCTCTACCTAGACCAAGCGCAATCAATAGGCCCGAACAGTCCTGCAGCACAGCGTGTCGCCGCGCGAAGTGGCAAGAAACTGGGTCTCAACGAGAATCTCGCACGTGAGGTGCTGGAACTTCACACGCTCGGCGTGCGTACCGTGTATGACCAGGTGGACGTGACCGAATTCGCGCGAGCGCTTACCGGCTGGACAGTGGGTGGAATGGCCAAGGGACCAATGCAGCGGCTCTTGCGCGACAATGGCAAGCCTGGAGACAGCCAGTTTCTGGATGCAATTCACGAACCTGGCGACAAGAGTTTGCTCGGGCGACGCTATCCCCAGGAAGGAGAGCTGCAGGCACGAGCGATGTTGAATGACTTGGCCATCCATCCTGCCTCCGCAAGGCATGTAGCCACCAAATTGGCACAACATTTCGTAGCCGACGTACCACCGCAATCACTGGTTCGTCGACTGGAGAAGGCATTTCTTCAAAGTGGTGGCGATTTGCCCACCATCTACAAGACGCTGATTGACGCACCTGAGGCATGGTCGCCAACCCAGGCCAAGTTCAAATCTCCATGGGATTGGGTGATTTCGACTTTGCGCGCATTGAACATTCGTGAGATCGCCGATACCCGTCAAACGGTTTCCATGCTCGCTCAATTGGGTCAGCCAATCTGGCGCCCCGCCTCTCCAGCAGGATTTTTGGATATCTCCGATAGCTGGGCTGGAGGAGCAGCGCTCATGCGGCGCGCCGAAATTGCCAGCCGACTGGGTGATCGCAGTGCCAATCGTGTCGATGCCCGCACGTTGGCTCCCGTCATAATGCCCGGGCAAATTGGCACGGTGACAGCAGAGAGCATAGCTCGCGCCGAGAGCCCGTCGCAAGGCTTGGCGCTTCTGCTTCTTTGTCCTGAATTCTTGAGGAGATAAGGCACATGTTGAACCGCCGAACACTTCTCGCATCAGGTCTTGCAGGCATGGTTATGACAGCTTCTTTCCCGGGGGCTGCATGGGCTGTAGCAGGCACAAACAAGCGCTTCATATTCATAATCCAGCGCGGGGCAGCAGATGGACTTGCAACTCTCGCACCGACAGGAGATCCTGATTTTGCCCGTGCGCGCGGTGATGCATCTGCAGACGGCTCGACCGGCCACCGGCTTGACTCGTTTTTTACCTTGCATGCAGCGATGCCCCAGGCTGCGCGAATGTTTGCGCAAGGCGAGGCGAGTTTTTCGCACGCGTTGGCATCGGGCTACCGCGAGCGTTCGCATTTTGATGCGCAGAACATGCTCGAGAGCGGCGCTGCAAAGCCATATGGACGTAGTGACGGATGGATCGGACGATTGCTGGCAATGCTGCCAACAGAAGCTGGCAAGGCTGTCGCTGTGGCGCCAGCTGTTCCGCTCGCCCTGCGCGGGCCAATTGTTGCCAATAGCTATGCACCATCAAGATTGCCAAATGCCAGTTCAGAACTGATGGTGCGGCTGTCCACATTATACGCCGAGGATGCCCAGCTGAGTGGACTTTGGGAAGGGGCAATGGCTACCGATGCCATGGCCGGGACGATGGCAAGCGAAGCATTGCGCGGTGGCGCCGCGCTAGGAAAGGTAGCTGCCGGGTTGATGGCCGGAGCAACTGGCGCACAGGTGGTGATGCTCGAAACCAACGGATGGGACACCCATTTTCAACAAGAGGGCAGGCTGACAGCAGGATTGCGTCAACTTGACGCGCTGATCGCATCTTTGCGCGAAGGTCTGGCGCTTGACTGGGATGATACGCTCGTGATGGTGGCAACGGAATTTGGACGCACGGTGGCATTCAACGGGACAGGTGGGACAGACCACGGCACAGGCAGTTCTGCGATGCTGTTTGGCGGTCGACTGGAGCAAGGCGGTCGCGTGAAGGCCGATTGGCCCGGGCTCGCAAATTCCAATTTACTGGATGGCAGAGATTTGCGACCCACGTCGAGATTCGAGGATTTCGCAAGTACCGCGCTGGCACATCATTACGGCATGGATCGCTTCGAGACACGAAAAGCGCTGTTTCCCGACTTTGCATTATTGCCGTGACGATGCCGCATAGAAATTTATTCGGGCTCAGATCAGTGTGACAAGACATTACCGCCTTGATGCCCAGTCAGGCCATGCAGCTGTTGTCCTGAAGGCTGACCAGGGACCTGATCCTTGGAACGGAGGGGAGTTGTTGCCGGGCATGTTCGCACCAGTGATCATGGTTTCACAAAGAACCGGTCGGCGCGTCATCCGACCGGTTGTGTGGGGGTACCCGGCACCAGGCCCGGGAGGCGTAGCTGTTTCCGGTGAAGTCCGTTGGGTGCCGACCGTTCGCAACCTGGAAAGCCCATTCTGGATTGGAAATTTGCGGCACCGTGAACTGCGCTGCCTGGTGCCCGCCACCGCCTTCATGCTTCGTGGTCTTGGCAAAGAGAATTGGTTTGCTGCAGCCGACATGCCAATATGCGCCATGGCGGGTATTTGGCGGGATTTGACCGACATGCCGGTGTTTGCAATATTGTCGACCGATGCCACAGGCGAACCAAGGACGAGGGGAGCAAGCACAATGCCTCTGCTCCTTGATGCCGTCCAACAGGACCACTGGCTCAATGCGGACTGGAAGGAAGCAAAGGAACTCGTAGTTCCTTATGCAGGAGCGTTGATATCATGTGCGTAGTGGCGATCGCGTTGGAATTGCACCCCAAGTGGCAATTGGTGGTCGCGGGCAACCGAGACGAATTTCATGGCCGTGCCTCGGCACCCCTCGCCAGTTGGGACGATTTTGGTTCAGTTCTCGCAGGGCGTGATCTCGTTTCGGGCGGGTCATGGTTAGGCGTGTCCAAAGAAGGGCGGTTCGGCGTGGTTACCAATATTCGTGACGCCGATGGACCAGATCCAGGAAAGGCCTCGCGCGGGGCGCTGATTGCCGATTGGCTGGCTGTCGGTAAGGTTCCCAGTGAACTCGATACCTACAATCCATTCAACCTCATCCTTGCGCAACGCAAAAGCGTGCAGCTGATATCTAACAAGTCAGTTGTGCCCGCGGTACAGCTGTCAAGGGGCGTGCATGGTCTTTCTAACGCCATTGCCCAGGAGCATTGGCCGCGCAAGGATCTGCTGGTCGAGCAAATGGCGGCTTGGATTGCGAAATCGGACGCCCAACCATCTGCCTTGCTTGACTTGCTTGCAGACGATATCTCTCCCAACGGCGACACTCCCCCTATATTCATCCGCAATCCAGTTTATGGAACGCGTTGCAGCACTGTGGTTGCTGTAAATTGGCAGGGCAGGGGTGTAATCATCGAGCGGCGATTTGATCCTAACGGACTGGCTGCAGGCGAAAACGCCCTGCACTTTGATTGGGGCGACTGATCGCATTTGCGAGGAACTCTTGGCCGCGATGCAGGTTTGATTCGCATCGACCCCAATGAAAAGGATGCCGAGATGACCATTGCAGATCACCGCCAGCTCAAGGCCACGCTGCCGAAAACAAGTACTATATTCAATGACACCAGATACGAGGCCGCCGATCAATTGTCTCATCGGGCCGAAGCGAACAAGGTGGACGTAACTACCGCGCCGCAAGGTGGCGAGAATGACGGACCCTTACAGGCGGCAATGAGTGCGACAGGTCTAGATATTGACAACGACCATGCAGACGAGCGTCCGATAGATCGGTCGCAAGATGCGCCTGTACGACCAGACAATATTGAACAGGATGACGAACCGGCACAGGCACAGACTATTGCGGCTGAAGCCGAGATTTTCCGGCGGGGATTGTTTGGAGATTTCGAAGAAAGTGTCCACGGAGGCAAAACAGACATTGGGCAAATTACGCCAGATGACGGACAGGATATTGTCGACAGGATGAACCAAATGGAACGTAGCGGTCACGTCGACATGGATGCCTATCGCGGCGAACGGAGCGACGACGACGAGGCAACAATGCTCGGTGAGCCTGGTATGGAAAGCGGCGACGTCGACGATAGTGGAATTTACCCGTCTAACGACAAGTCTACTCACTCCCTATAGCTGTTCCTGGGCATCTTTTCTCCCGGTGCCAAGGAGCCGATGGCCCGTTCTTCCCAATTGGAGAGCGGGCCTATTTCTTAGCCGAAGCCTTCGCCTTGTGGGTTGCAATATCCGCATCGAGTTCGCTGATCCGAATTCGCTCAGGCGAATCCTTAGGCAATCCCTTCAATCGGGCAGTTGCCCAAAGGCTTCGGCGTTCAGATTCCAGTGCTTTGAGATAGAGATCAGCCATGTGCGAGCCTATAGGCGGCAATCGGCCTCGCGTAAATCAGAAGCTTTCAGTCCTGACGGGCTTCTGAAATGGTTCCAAAGATCATGACTA
Source organism: Sphingorhabdus sp. (assembly GCA_049663505.1). Taxonomy (GTDB): domain Bacteria; phylum Pseudomonadota; class Alphaproteobacteria; order Sphingomonadales; family Sphingomonadaceae; genus Sphingorhabdus_B. The sequence continues at coordinate 1,650 of JBATDO010000163.1, read as the reverse complement.
CCGTGAATGAAAGCACCATTCCGGTGAACAAGGCAACAGCGGGAATTTGAAATACGTCCATCTTGACCTCCTTTGTGTGAACCAAGCTAGAATATCCAAGCTCCCAGGCACGGTCTTTGACTTGGGTCAAATTCGCCAAAAGTCGCGCCTGAAAACGGCATTGGCCAGTCGGAGTTGATTTGGCTGCGGCTACCGGCCCCTTGAGGCGCGGGTGTCCGTTTTTTTGCGCGCACCTCCATGCTGGCTTGGGCTATGTTCAAATTGGGTGTAGGCTTGGGCGATGAATATAGCCCGGGCCCTCAAAGCAGGTACTGCATATTGGGTGATGATTTTCAGCCTGGGCTTCGTGCTGGGTATGTTGAGGGTGATGATTGTCCTACCCTGGCTAGGAAACGAGCTCGGTGCAGTTTTGCTTGAATTGCCGGTCATTTTGGCAGCCAGCTGGGTTGCTGCGCGCTTGTTAGTTCGCCGATTTCAGCTTAATCGATCCAGTGAGATGTGGCTGATGGGTTGCCTTGCTTTTGCCCTCACCCTTATGTCCGAGGCGTTGCTTGCAGTCTTTGTCTTTAAAGAATTCCTGCACGAATGGGCTGCCAGCCAGTTGGTGCTCCCAGGTGCCTTGGGATTTGCGGGGCAGATGATGTTCGCAGCAATACCATGGTTGATTCATCGCAAGGATCGTGCGCGCCGAGATTAATGTGTCTTGATATCCGTTACTGCCGTGATCGGCAGAGTTCCATAAATATGCGGGAACCAGGCATCGCCGCGTGAAAGTTCCCATTTCAGGTCAGTTGCGACAGCAGTGAGATCAATCGTGGCAATGACCAAATCGGACTGGCCGGAAAAATGCTTGTCGAGCGTTCCCTGCAACTGGTCCGCCGTTGACAGGTGAATGAAACCATCGACGTCATCCACAGGCGCACCGTGAAAAATTCCGTCGGTTTCAAATTGTATCCATTGGGCAGAGGTAAGTATCTTGTAGGCAACGTCGGGGTGTTCATCTTGTGGCATTGTGCTTTCATGGCGCAGTGTTTGGCGCAGTGCAAGCCGGCAGCAACTCATTGCATAATCGCGATACCGTTCATCTTCGCATGCCGCGGCCAATTCAGCTGTGGCAATAAAGTAACAATAGCTTGTTATTTTATGTTCATGAAACTGAATGCCGAACTCGCTGTTATGTCAGTGGCCCCGCAAATAGCGGGGTACGATTGATAGAAATGGATAATTCTAATGCGTAAATATCTCCTAGGTGCAGCCCTCATTGCATCGGCCGCCGCAAATCCTGCATTTGCACAGGAAGAAGCGCCATTTACCGGTCCTCATATCGAAGGCCTTGTTGGTTATGATGATGTCAGCGACAAAGGCGAGTTGATGTACGGCGTAGCCGGCGGTTTCGACTTTCAGCTTGGCGGCGTTATCGCCGGCATCGAAGGTGAATTTGCTGATTCCGATGTCAATGTCCGCGCGTCTGACGTGCTGGCGACAGGCGACAGCGTGCGTCTCAATACCGACCGTGATCTTTATGTCGGTGCACGGCTCGGTTTCACCATAACCCCTTCAACTTTGCTCTATGCAAAAGCTGGCTATACCAACGCGAAATTTGAAGGAAATTATGTCGACAGTATTGGAACGGTCTTTCGCGACGGAACC
>JBATDO010000162.1:0-9822 GCA_049663505.1 Sphingorhabdus sp. | reverse complement strand
GGTGGCCTGGCCGTGTACGGTCTGGTCGTGCCAAAAGATGAGAATGTCTATTCTGCAATGGTCGGCAAAAAACTTCCCAACTTCTCATTGCCACCCGCCACCCGAAATGTTGAAGGCCTTGCAAGTTCAGACATGGCGGATGGCAAGCCGAGGCTTTTGAATATTTTTGCCAGTTGGTGCATTCCCTGCAAGGCGGAGGCGCCATACCTTGAGCAGCTAAAAGCCGCAGGCGTCGAGATAGATGCCATTGCGATTCGCGATCGCCCCGAAGATGTTGCGGCATTTCTTGAGCAGTTCGGAAACCCTTTTCGCCGCATTGGCGCTGACAATGAAATGACCGTGCAACTTAAACTCGGATCATCCGGCGTTCCTGAAACATATGTAATTGGGAGCGATGGAACCATATTGTATCAACATATAGGGGATATTCGGGCCGAACATGTGCCGTTGCTCCTGGAACGGCTGGAGCGGGCGCCTTGATCCGGCTAGCAATCCTTGCTGGAATTGCATTTGCCTCTCCCGCCATTGGGCAGGGGACCGGATCTGCTCCAGCAATGGCAAATCGACAATTGGAAAATCCAGTCAAGGAAGCCGAGGCGATGCAGATGATGCACAGCCTGCGATGCATCCAGTGCCAAGGGCAATCAATCGCAGACAGTGACGCACCGATGGCTGCGACAATGCGAGCGGAGGTCCGTCAGCAAATCGCCGCTGGCAAAAAGTCAGACGAAATCCGTTCCTGGATGGTGCAACGATATGGTGAATGGGTCAGTTTTGACCCCGAAATGCGCGGCGCGGGCCTTTTGCTATGGGCCGCGCCTTTTGTCGTATTGCTCCTTGGGTTTTGGCTTGCACGCGGGTTGTTCAGGAGGCGCACATGAGTGGCTGGTTGATATTGGGCCTGCTTGCGATTGCATCTCTGTGTGCAACGGTCGTGCTTGGACGTTTGGAACGAGGACTTTGGCAGGTGGCCGCTGCTGCAATTTTGTTGGGAATGACAGGCTATGCTCTTCAGGGGCGTCCCAATTTACCTTCATCATTTTCCAAGCGATCCGATATCAAGGACGGTGGAGCAATTCAGCTGGTCGAGATGCGGGGCGATATGGATCGAAGCTTTGGGGTAGCCAAGCGTTGGCTGGTCACAGCAGATGCCTTTGCCAAGCAAGGGGACTACCAATTGTCGGCTGCATACATCCAGTCGGGTCTAAGGCAACATCCAGATAATTCCGACTTGTGGTCGGCAATGGGTCTTCAGCTTATGTTGGCGAGCCAGGGCAAGATGTCGCCTGCTGCACAACTCGCCTTCGATAAGGCGCGGATTGCGCAGCCAAATCACCCCGCGCCATATTATTTTGCGGGAATAGCGAGGTTGTTTGGTGGCGACGTGAACGGCGCGATATTGCTTTGGGAGCGAGCGCTGTCCAGCGCGTCACCAAATGCCAAATGGAAGACCAAAGTTGAGTCGCAATTGAAAGCTGCAAGAACGCTTCGTGACCAGATGACTGATGTCAATGCCGCGCCATCAGCAAGTAATTGAAATATTGATATTAATATCCAGTTTTATGTGAAATATTGCCTTGTTGTGACCGGGGCCACACCATGCTATCGCCCGCGTCCGGTTCGAAGGAATTCATTGAACGAGCGGGCAAAAATGCCGGGGGAACAAAATGACCGCGTCGCAAGCTGAAGACAATGTTGGGACGGACGTGCACGCCTCAGAGGCAGAGCATGGTCATAGCCGGGGTTCACTGGCAAAGCTGGCCGTGGGCGCTGTCGGCGTCGTCTTCGGTGACATCGGGACCAGCCCCATCTATGCGTTCCGGGAAACCTTTGCCGGCCATCATCCGATCGAGCCCGATCCGGTCCACATCATGGGCGTGTTGAGCCTGGTTTTCTGGTCAATGATGATCGTTGTGACGTTCAAATATGCCATGACCATCATGAAGGCAGACAATAAGGGCGAAGGCGGAAGCTTGGCGCTCCTGGCGTTGATCAACCGGCAAACCGCAGGTGCCACATGGACGGCCCCGATCATCATGCTGGGCGTGTTTGCGACAGCTCTCTTTTATGGTGACTCGATGATCACTCCGGCAATGTCGGTGCTATCCGCAACAGAAGGGCTGAGTTATGTCCATCCGGGTTTCAAGGCGTGGATTTTGCCGATTGCAATAGGCATATTGGTTGGACTGTTCGCAATCCAGTCGCGCGGAACAGCAAAGGTAGGAGCGCTCTTCGGCCCGATTATGCTGGTCTATTTCTCGACCCTGGCGGGTTTGGGGATCATCTATCTTGTTGAAATGCCTTCAATCATAATCGCCACGCTCAACCCTTGGAATGCGGCCAATTTTTTCATGGTTGACGGTTTTCGTGCGTTCATCGCTATGGGCTCGGTTGTACTTGCAGTTACTGGAGCCGAAGCGCTTTATGCAGATATGGGGCATTTCGGGCGTAAACCGATCACCATTGGCTGGCTTTGGTTCGTGCTGCCTGCGTTAATGCTCAATTACATGGGGCAGGGCGCGATGATCCTTTCCATGGACGCGGCAACTGCCGCACATACCATCAAGGACCCATTTTTTCTGATGATCCCCGATGTGGTTCGTCTGCCAGTCGTGATCATCGCGTTGCTTGCTACCATCATAGCAAGTCAGGCGGTCATATCAGGAGCGTTTTCGCTAACCCAGCAGGCCATACAACTGGGTTTCATTCCGCGTCTCAGCATTTTGCATACGAGCGAAAAGGCCGCAGGGCAGATCTACATCCCTGCAATCAATTGGGCTCTGATGATCATGGTCATCACGCTGGTGCTGTTCTTCCGTTCCTCAAGTAACCTGGCAGCTGCATACGGGATTGCTGTGACCGGCGCGATGTTCATCGACACCTGCCTGCTTGCTGTAGTGCTATTCCAGCTTTGGAAGTGGCCGAAATGGAAATCCCTGCCAATCCTCGCGATCTTCATCATTGTCGATATGGCCTATCTGGGCGCAAATCTGCTCAAGGTACCCGATGGGGGGTATTTCCCGTTGCTCATTGGCCTGATCATTTTTACATTGTTGACAACCTGGTCGCGTGGGCGTGCACTGATGCGCGAACGTATGGCTGAAAGCACCATGCCGATGGACATATTCATCAAGTCTGCTGCAAATAGTGCAATCAGGGTGCCGGGTACGGCCATCTTTATGGCGTCTGCCGCCAGTGGCGTGCCCTCAGCCATGCTGCACAACATAAAGCATAATAAGATCCTGCATGAGAGGGTCATTATTCTCACCGTACAGATTGAAGATGTCCCTTATGTTGATGAATCGGAGAGAATTTTCTGCAAGGACCTTGGAGATGGCTTCTATCGGATAAAGATGCGCTTCGGCTTTCTTGAGGAAACCGATGTTCCTGCGACACTCGACAAAGTGGAGATTTGCGGTCCCAAATTCAACATGATGCATACAAGCTTCTTCTTGTCGCGTCAGACCCTCATTGCGTCAAAAATCCCAGGGATGGCGATCTGGCGGGAAAAAGTATTCGCATGGATGTTACGAAATGCCGCCAATGCCATGGAGTTTTTCAAACTTCCGACCAACCGTGTCGTGGAACTGGGTAGTCAGGTCGAAATCTAGGGTCATTGTCGGCGATACGCGCAAGGGGCGTTTTACCTCCTGAAATAGGACCCGTGGTTCGCAGCCTTTTGCTGCCAATCATGCCATGAAAGCGGTATAAAATTGTGACTTCCGGTCGAGGGGTCTAACAAAATGTCGTGTTCAGCACACTTGCAATGATATTCGTGCTGGACAGGTCGAGTGCGATGGGTTTAACGAAGGCACATAATGTTAGGCTCAAATCAACTCCTGCCCGTTCTACGACTTACCCGCCCTTAGGCGTGGACCTGCGTTCGGTAATATCCGGCCGATCCGCCTAAGGGATTTCCGACCCGACCCAGAACCCATCAGGCGATTGCCTGATTGAACGAACAGAGCGCAGCATTATGTTATCCGATCCTACCAGAAAATACAGGCCGTTCCCGCAAGTTGACCTGCCCAATAGGCGTTGGCCAACCCGGACCATCGAAAAGGCTCCGCGTTGGCTTTCCACAGACCTGCGCGATGGGAACCAGGCTCTGATCGATCCAATGGGAGCCGAGAAGAAAAGCCGCTTTTTCGATCTGTTGCTCAAGATCGGGATCAAGGAAATTGAGGTAGGTTTCCCCAGTTCGGGCGCTACCGACTTCGACTTTATCCGGGGCCTTGTCGATAGCGGCCGTATCCCGAGCGACGTGATGATACAGAGCCTCACCCAGTCGCGCCGTGACCTGATCGAAAAAACATTCGAGGCGATGGCGGGTGCACCCCGTGCCATTGTGCATCTCTACAATGCGGTTTCACCGGCATGGCGTGATATCGTGTTCAAGCTCGACAAACCTGGGGTGAAGGCGATTGCAATTGAAGGGGCGCAAATTCTGGCCGAACAGGCTTCGCGCTTCCCGGAAACTGACTGGCATTTCGAATATAGCCCGGAAACATTCTCGACTGCCGAACTCGAATTCAGTCTCGAGGTATGTGAAGCAGTTATGGACGTATTGAAGCCAACAGCACAAAAGCCGTTGATCCTTAATCTGCCGGCGACCATCGAAGCTGCAATGCCCAACATCTACGCCGACCAGATTGAATGGATGTGCACGCATATATCTGACCGCGACAGTGTCGTGATTTCGCTCCATCCACATAATGACCGCGGAAGCGGTATTGCGGCTGCAGAGCTGGGTTTGTTGGCGGGCGGGGATCGCATCGAAGGTTGCCTGTTTGGAAATGGCGAGCGCACTGGCAACGTTGATATCGTAACGCTCGCACTCAATATGTACACTCAGGGCCTGCACCCCCAACTGGACTTTTCCAACATCGATGAGGTTATCCAGACGGTAGAATATTGTAACCAACTTCCTGTTCATCCTCGCCATCCTTATGCCGGTGAACTGGTATTTACCGCGTTCTCGGGAAGCCATCAGGACGCGATCAAAAAAGGGTTCGCCGCACAAGCAATGCGTAACGACGAAATATGGCAGGTGCCCTATCTGCCCATCGACCCAGCCGACCTTGGACGGTCTTACGAAGCAGTAATCCGGGTTAATTCACAGTCAGGAAAGGGAGGCATCGCCTGGGTGCTTGAACAGGACCACGGGCTGAAACTCCCCAAGCGGATGCAGGCCAATTTTTCGCTTACCGCCCAGGAGCTGTCCGATAGCACTGGGCGCGAGCTCACGAGCTCGGATATCTGGAGCGCTTTTGAAGCACGGTATTTCCTCAAAGGCGATGGCCGCTTCCGTCTTGTCGAATTTCAAGAAAGTCAGGTGGCGAGTGAACAGCGGATATTTGCGGGTAAAATCCGGATAGATGGAGCTGAGCAATCCGTCAGCGGACGTGGCAATGGCCTCATCTCCAGCCTAGCTAACGCCCTTGAGCCTGCGCTGGGTGGCGTGCTCGATATCATCGACTATAGTGAGCACGCAATTGGTCATGGCACCGATGCAAGAGCTGCGGCCTATGTGGAATGCCGCGTCGGCGACGGTCCTGTCCAATTTGGGGTTGGGATCAGCCGCGATGTGGCCACCGCGTCAGTCAGGGCAATACTCAGTGCGGCAAACGGAGTATAATGACGGCCAACCGTGCTCGCTTGCGGGATATGTGACAATGCGGGCACGCTCGAATGTTATGCCACTTTTTTCTTGTTTCATCCGGCTTCGAACCTCGGTAAATTCATGAGAAGGAATGATATTCGCATGGAACGGAAAGGCCGGCCGGTTTAGACCGAATCGGTTGCAAATTTCGTGGCATTTCAATTTTGTTGCGCGGCGATAGGGGGCCGGGTCTCGAACATGGGAGTTTGACAGCCGCTTTGGCTTATGGCTATCCGTCATTTAAGCACGCAATTAACAAGGGATTCGGTACGATGGCTCTTCCGGCAATTTTTGACAAGCTACGCCTTCCGGTGATCGGTTCGCCATTATTCATCATTTCAGGTCCTGAGCTTGTAATCGCCCAGTGCAAGGCTGGCGTTGTCGGTTCCTTCCCAGCGCTCAACGCGCGTCCGCAATCACAACTGGATGAATGGCTGCACCAGATCACCCAGGAGCTGGCAGCTCATAACCGCGATCACCCCGACCATCCCGCTGCGCCTTACGCCGTCAATCAGATTGTGCACAAATCCAATAACCGACTTGAGCAGGACTTGGCCACATGTGCCAAATGGCAGGTGCCGATTACAATCACCTCGCTTGGTGCGCAGGAGGAACTCAACAAGGCCGTGCACAGCTGGGGCGGCATTGCATTTCACGATGTAATCGACGATCGGTTCGCACGAAAGGCAATCGAGAAAGGCGCTGATGGGTTAATTCCCGTTGCGACTGGAGCGGGCGGTCATGCAGGTGTGACTTCACCCTTTGCATTGATGCAGGAAATCCGTGAGTGGTTTGACGGGCCCGTCGCCTTGTCGGGTTCAATTGCACATGGCCGTTCCATATTGGCGGCTCAAGCCATGGGTGCTGATCTCGCTTATATCGGTAGCGCATTCATCGCCACCAAGGAGGCTAATGCAGTTGACGAATACAAGGAAGACATCGTCGAAGGAAAGGCTTCCGATATCGTCTATTCGAATTTGTTCACCGGTGTGCACGGCAACTATTTGCGGCAATCCATCGAACGGGCAGGCATGGATCCCAAGAACTTACCTGAAGGTGACATCAAGACCATGGATTTTGGTTCCGGTGGAAATACTGAAGCCAAGGCATGGAAGGATATCTGGGGTTCGGGCCAGGGTATCGCCGCGGTCAAGTCGGTCACGACCGTTGGTGAAATGGTTGACCGCCTCGAGGCCGAATACCGCGCAGCCAAGGTGAGCCTTGACGCGCGGTTCATCGGATAGAATTACGGCTGCTTTTCGAATGCGGCAGTAATATCCAAAGCTACCGAATCCGAAACCAAGGGAATGCCATAAACAATTCCAAAGTCGCTGCGCTTGATGGTTGTAACTGCATGGAATCCGACAGTTTCCTTTTTGTTGTAAGGGTTGGTGCCCGCGCCGGAAAATGATGCATCCAGTATAACAGGCTTGGTGATCCCGTTGAGCGTCAAGTTCCCGGTGATTGTCGCTTTTGATCCCTTCGTGGTGACAGTTGTTGAAACAAACTTGGCATCAGCGGGACCTGGTCCGAAAAAATCAGGCTTCGCACCATCCTTTCCGGCGCGCAACAAGTGACCTGTCAATCCCGCGCTTGCAGTCGTGACTTTGCCAACTGGAATGGTGATGTTTACCAAGGAAGTGTCGGGGTTTTTGGGATCGAGCTTCAGCGTGCCACTGATATCGCCAAAGATCCCGAAATAGTCGTTGAAACCAAAATGACTGACGCGCCAACCTATCAAGCTGTGATTGGCGTCAGCCGTGTAATCGCCCGCTGAAACTCGGCTGGTGTCAGCAGCGCCGGGAATAGGGGATGGTCCGACCTGAGCGAGAAGCGGGACTGCAATGATTAAAGGAATGGTGAGGAGAATCTTGCGCATTGGTGGTTCCAGACGAAAAATGGGGGGGCGACAATGATGTCGCCACCCCCGATTTTGTCAAGCGCCGTGCGCTATCGTGATCAGTTCTTAGACTTGTCAACCAACTGGTTGGCTCCGATCCAGGGCATCATTGCACGCAACTTTGCTCCTGTCGCTTCGATTGGGTGCGCCGCAGCTGCCTTGCGCGCAGCTTTGAGCTCCGGCTGGCCAGCCCGATTGTCGAGGACAAAGTTCTTTACGAATCGTCCCGATTGAATGTCAGCCAACACCCGCTTCATTTCCGCCTTTGTTTCTTCGGTAATAATTCGTGGCCCAGTTGTGATATCGCCATATTCCGCGGTATTAGAAATCGAGTAGCGCATGTTGGCAATCCCGCCCTCGTAAAGCAAATCGACGATGAGCTTGGTTTCATGGAGGCACTCGAAATAAGCCATTTCAGGCGCATAGCCTGCCTCGGTCAGTGTCTCAAAACCTGCCTGGATGAGATGCGTGATCCCGCCACAAAGCACGGCTTGTTCACCAAACAGATCGGTTTCGCACTCTTCCTTGAAATTGGTCTCGATGATCCCGCTGCGACCACCGCCAACGGCCGAAGCGTAAGCCAGCGCCACGTCGTGCGCATTGCCGCTGGCATTTTGTGCAATGGCGATGAGGCAGGGCACGCCGCCACCCTTTTGGTATTCACTGCGAACAGTGTGGCCGGGGCCTTTGGGTGCGATCATGATCACGTCGACGTCCGAGCGGGGTTCGATCAAGCCGAAATGAACGTTAAGTCCATGTGCGAATGCAAGTGTTGCGCCTTGTTTCAGATTGGCATGGAGATCATCTGAATAGATTGCAGCCTGATATTCGTCGGGCGCAAGGATCATGACAATATCAGCCCATTTTGCTGCATCGGCATTGGACATGACCGTGAACCCGGCGCCTTCGGCCTTCTTTGCCGTGGCAGATTCCGGGCGAAGCGCAATGGCAACGTCCTTTACGCCACTGTCGCGGAGGTTTTGGGCATGAGCATGTCCCTGGCTGCCGTAGCCCACGATGGCGACTTTCTTGTCCTTGATCAGTCCTAGGTCGCAATCGGCGTCGTAATAAACTTTCATGATTCTCGCTTTCCTTTGTGTTTTGATCGGCGGCTGCCGAAACTCATGAATTTTCGCTGCCGCGCATTAGCCCGACAATTCCTGTACGCCCCACCTCAACAAGACCCACTTCACGCATCAATGCAACGAAGGTATCGATCTTGTCGGGGCCACCTGTAATTTCGAAAATGAAGCTGTTCACAGTCGCATCAATCACGCGGGCGCGGTAGATGTCGGCAAGGCGCATTGCTTCAACTCTTTGATCGCCCACACCGCAAACCTTTACCAGAGCAAGCTCACGTTCAACATGTGGACCTGCAATGGTGAGGTCGGTGACCTTGTGGACAGGTACCAAGCGTTCGCATTGAGCGATTATCTGGTCGATGACCGGCGGGGGGCCGCTGGTCACTATGGTAATCCGGCTTGTGGCGTGATCCTCACTGATATCAGCCACAGTCAGGCTGTCGATGTTGTAACCCCGCGACGTGAACATGCCGGCGATCCGTGCCAGAGTTCCAGCCTCGTTATCAACCGTCAAGGTGAGCACGTGGCGCTCGGCAGTTTCTTCCTTGATATGCATTAGACCAGTGCCTTTGCTTCGTCGTCCATCGTTCCGGAAACCTCGTCCGAGTGGAGGATCATTTCTGTATGAGCTGCACCTGAAGGTATCATGGGAAAGCAGTTTGCTTCTTTCGAAACGCGGCAGTCAAACATGACCGGACCATCATAAGCGAGCATTTCAGCTATTGCCGCGTCCAGGTCGCCAGGTTTTGAGCACCGCATACCCTTCCAGCCATAAGCTTCAGCGAGCGCGACGAAATCAGGCAGACTGTCAGAATAGCTCTCGGAGTAACGGCTTTCGTAGGTAAGCTCTTGCCATTGGCGCACCATACCCATCCACTCATTGTTCAGAATGAATATCTTGACCGGCAGCCGGTACTGGGTTGCAGTTCCCAGCTCCTGGATGTTCATCTGGATTGATGCCTCGCCGGCAATATCGATCACGAGCGCATCAGGTGCCCCCATTTGTGCACCGATCGCCGCAGGCAGACCATAACCCATGGTGCCTAGGCCGCCACTGGTCAGCCACTTGTTTGGGCTCTCGAAGTGGAAATGTTGAGCAGCCCACATCTGATGCTGGCCAACTTCAGTGGTGATGATGGGATCGAGGTGCCGGGTTGCAGCATAAAGCCTCTCTATGG
>JBATDO010000161.1:0-3681 GCA_049663505.1 Sphingorhabdus sp. | reverse complement strand
GTCTTCAGTGAACGGGTACGGAATCACGAAGTCAAAGCTTCTCATGAGTGTGTCGCGCGACGTCAAAAGCGCCGCATTCGCGTTCGATTGGGATGGCAAGGTTTGGACTTCCAAGCCCCTCGATTTTCCAGCGAATGGCAACGTCACGATTGGGGCGACCAACGACAAGGAAGACATCGCGTTCATCAATAGCGAGTCCTTCCTCACTGCAAGCACCTTGTGGACTTACGATAGCGCGACGTCTGAAGCGGCCAAGGCAAAATCGTTGCCCGACTGGTTTGATGCAAGCCAGATGGTTGCCGACCAGTTTTTCGCAACATCGAAAGATGGGACAAAAGTTCCCTACTTCGTGGTTCGCAGCAAGGCGACCTTGCTAGACGGTAAAAATCCAACTTTGCTCTACGGCTATGGCGGTTTCGAGGTGTCGCTAAATCCTGCATATTCGGCAACGCGAGGGAAATTGTGGCTGGAGCAGGGGGGTGTGTACGTGCTCGCCAACATTCGCGGTGGTGGAGAATATGGTCCCAAATGGCACCAGGCAGGTCTCAAGACCAATCGTCAGCGCATTTACGATGACTTCATAGCAATTGCCGAAAAGTTGGTTGCAGACCGGGTAAGCTCGCCGAGGCATCTCGGCATCGAAGGTGGTTCGAACGGTGGCCTGCTTATGGGCGTAATGTTTACGCAGCGGCCGGACCTTTTCAATGCCGTGGTGTGCGCTGTGCCTCTTCTCGACATGATGCGTTACGACAAGCTTCTCGCTGGTGCCAGTTGGGTGGGCGAATATGGCAGCCCAGCCGACCCGGTTGAGGGAGCATTCCTCAAGAAAATCTCGCCCTATCACAACATCAAGCCTACGGTCAGTTATCCGGAAGTTTTCTTCCTGACATCGACCAAGGATGACCGTGTCCACCCTGGCCATGCACGCAAGGCCGCCAAGCGAATGCAGGATCAGGGGCATGATTTTCTCTATTACGAGAATATCGATGGTGGTCACAGTGCGGCTGCGAATCTGAAAGAAACGGCTAAGCGGTTGGCATTGCAGCATGTTTACTTGCTGCAAAAACTCAAGGACGGCCAGTAGCCAACAAGCAGATCACAAACCGAGGACTTCTTCCATCGTGTAGCGCCCGGCTTTTTGTGTCTCCAGCCACAATGCAGCCTTGATCGCGCCGCTCGCAAAGATATCCCGGCTCTCGGCACGGTGTACGAGTTCAATTCGTTCGCCTTCGGATGCGAACAACACGCTGTGATCACCTGCCACGCTCCCGCCACGAAGGCTCGCAAAACCGATACTCCCCCGCCTTCTTGGACCCGTGATGCCATTGCGGCCTCGTTCGCTATGTTGCGAGAGGTCGATGTTGCGGCCTCTGGCTGCAGCTTCGCCAAGCAGTAATGCCGTACCCGAGGGTGCGTCGACTTTGTGGCGGTGGTGCATCTCGACGATCTCGATGTCCCAGTCATTGCCCAGCTGGGCAGCAGCCTTTTGCACCAAGGCCGCAAGCATCGTAACACCAAGCGACGTGTTGCCGGTTTGAAGTATGGCTATTTCGAGGGCCGCATCGTCGATGAGATAGTGGTGGCGCTCCTCGAGTCCTGTGGTCCCAATTATGAGCGGCTTGCCGCCTGCCGTGCAGGCGTCGAGCGTGGCTTCCAGGGCGTGCGGACTTGAGAAATCCACCAGCACATCTGAAATTGAAACGAGGTTAGCCAGATCGTCGCCCTTGTCGACGCCGCCTGCATGGACTTGTCCTGCAGCGACGATTGCCTGCTCCAAAGCCTGTCCCATGCGTCCGGCGCTGCCGATGATACCGATTGCTGTCATTGTTTGCCCTGTGAACTAGTTTCGTGCTTCATGGGGCAGATGAAGCCTATTCGCAACATAGTGATTCTGACCGGCGCTGGTGTAAGCGCGGAAAGTGGTATCGATACATTCCGCTCGGCGGGAGGCCTGTGGGAGCAGCATCGCATAGAGGACGTGGCAACGCCTGAAGCATTTGAACGCGACCCGGACCTCGTCCTAGGCTTTTACGACATGCGCCGCGCCCGGATCCAGGAAGTCGAACCTAATGCGGCGCATCGCGCGCTGGCGCTGCTGGATGCGCAGTGGCAAGGCGGTCTCCTGCTGGTGACTCAAAATGTCGATGACCTGCATGAGCGGGCTGGAACTAAACGGCTGCTGCACATGCACGGCGAACACCTGAATGCCTGGTGCCTGGCATGCGATACCCGGTTTCCATGGCGAGCCACTCTGATCGACCGCCCGTCGTGTCCAGCCTGCGGCGAAGCAGGCCAATTACGTCCAGATATCGTCTGGTTCGGCGAGATGCCTTACCGGATGGATGAAATTTCCCGGGCCTTGCAGAGCGCCGACCTCTTTGTCAGTATCGGCACATCGGGCGGAGTGTATCCTGCAGCCGGCTTTGTGCGCGAGGCACGCTTGCAAGGCGCAGCCACCCTGGAGCTGAACCTCGAACCAAGCAATGGGAGCCGGTGGTTTGACGAGGTACGTCACGGTCCGGCGACCGAAGTTGTTCCTGCATGGGTGGCCGGTCTGCTAGCTGCCTGAGACGTTGCAACTTGGGCAGGCAGGATCCTTGGGAAGCGTGATCGTGCGCATTGACGGCTTCAACCCATCAAAAAGATGGAGCTTGCATCCTGCATCATCGCCAATCCCTATGAGCGACCGTATCGCTTCCATGGCGGCAAAGCTCCCCATCAGCCCGCACATCGCACCCAGAACCCCCTGTGTAACACAGTCATCGCAATCGTCTGGGTCGTGTGCATCTCCAACGAAGCAGCGATAGCAGGGTAGGCCAGGCAAATAGCCTGTGAAGGTACCGATTTGGCCGTGAAACTGACCAATCGCGGCGCTAACGAGCGGTACTCGTGCGCCGAGGCACAGGTCGTTGACAAGCAGGCGCGTTGCAAAATTATCGCTTCCATCAATGACGACATTTACCCCTGCAAGAAGAGAGATCGAACTGTTCGTGTCGATACGCTGCGCCAGGCCATTGAAGATTATGTCGGGGTTGAGCTGCGCCACTGCCATTGCTGCGGCATCGACCTTGGCCTCGCCGATTTGCGCCGAATTATAGAGGATCTGTCGCTGCAGGTTTGATAATGAGATAACATCATCATCAATTACAGAGATGGTGCCAACGCCGGCAGCTGCAAGATATTGAATGGCAGGGCAACCAATGCCACCCGCGCCAACGATAAGGACATGGCTCGAAAGCAACTTGGACTGGCCAGCTCCGCCAATGTCACGCAGAACGATGTGACGCGCATAGCGGTCAAGTTGCGCGTCGGTTAATGTCATCATACACCCGTCGAGCCGAAACCCCCGGCGCCACGCGGTGTATGGTCGATCTCCTCCACCTCCACCAACGTCGCATGCTGAACCGGAGCGACGACAATCTGCGCAATCCGGTCACCCTTGGCTATCTGGAAATCATCCTCGCCCAGATTTGCCAGGATGACCTTGATCTCTCCGCGGTAATCGCTGTCGATTGTTCCTGGAGTATTGAGGCAGGTAATCCCATTTTTGAGCGCCAGCCCTGATCGCGGACGGATTTGGACCTCGTAACCCTTGGGAATGGCAAATGCAAAACCTGTTGCCACCGCCAGGCGTTTGCCAATCCGCAAGTTCACGCTTTCAGCAGAACATATATCCATACC
>JBATDO010000160.1:0-5974 GCA_049663505.1 Sphingorhabdus sp. | reverse complement strand
TGGATAATGTGGGGTTCGGTAGCGACAATCAGTGTATCGCCTTCGAAGCTCTTGGCGAACTGGAGAATGCCGCTGGTCGAGCCGACATAATCGGCATGATCGATGATATGCGGCGGACATTCGGGATGAGCTGCAACGGGCACTCCTGGATGCTTGGCCTTGAGTTTGAGCAATTCGGTTTCTGAAAATGCTTCATGCACGATGCATACACCCGGCCAAAGAAGCATTTCACGGCCGAATTTGCGGCTGAGATAGCCGCCGAGATGGCGGTCGGGACCGAATATTATTTTCTGGTCCTTCGGGATTTGCGACAGGATTGTCTCTGCACTGCTGCTCGTCACGATAATGTCGCTGAGTGCCTTCACTTCTGCAGAACAATTTATATAGGTGAGCGCGATATGGTCTGGATGGGCTTCGCGAAATGCCTTGAACTTGCCTGGAGGACAAGAATCTTCAAGTGAACAGCCAGCCGCCATGTCAGGCAGGATCACGGTCTTCTGAGGCGAGAGGATTTTCGCAGTCTCTGCCATGAACTTCACACCGCAAAACGCGATGACATCTGCGTCTGTTTCGGCCGCCCTCTTGCTCAGCTCGAGGCTATCACCGACAAAATCAGCCAAATCCTGAATTTCTGCCTTCTGATAGTAATGTGCAAGGATAACGGCATTGCGTTCCTTTTTTAGGCGATTGATCTCGGCAAGCAGGTCGACGCCCTGCAGGTTTTCGCGAGAGATTGGGGCGTTCATGTCGTTAAACTCCAGATCAGGCCGCTTACCGCGGCAAGGGCTGCTTTTTTTCGATGCCCATATGCAACTGCCTGGACCGATTGCCAAGGGCAAAGCCTTCAACCATGGCAGTTGCGATACACTTACCAGGCTTGCAGGGCAATTCGGGCGTCAGTGCTTGCCGACTTCTCTTAACGGCGTTGAATAATCCCAGCGTGTGGTCACGTTACCGCCTTGCTCATCGGCAAAGAAGCTCTCTACCTTCGCATCGATCCCGACCGCGCGCAAAGGGGCTTCGAAATTCTGAGCTACCGTGCGTTTGAATGCCTCGCGAGCCAGTCGCATCGGAACAGGGCCTTGCGCTTGCCTCAACAATTCTGCCTGCCCTTTTGCACGATTGGCAGCGTCGAGCGTTGCATCCACGTCTGTCAGGCTGCGCAAGATCCCACCTTCGCCATATTCCTGTATCGATTTCAAATCGATTTGGGGTTCTGCAACCTCGATTGGCGGAATACGTACGCTGAGGGTACTCGTTGTCGCGTCCCACCTGACGTCGTCGTCGGAAAGCTTTGCCAGGTCCACTTCATACCGGACCATCCCTTGCATGATAAGCGTCTTCTTGGCCGAAAGGCCAAAGCGTTTCTGTTCACTTGTCACGACCGCAGCGTAATTGGCAGCGAATGCCGAAAGCCGATTTTGTTCACGAATACCCGTGAGGCTGGCGCTTGCGACGGTCTCGGCGTCTGGTCCATCACGTAATGTCCGCAGCCCGTCAAAAGCCCACCAGATAAGCCCGGCAAAGAGGATCAGCGCTACAATTGTCCCGATCCGCACCTTCGATCCGCGCGCCCGGTCAATGGTCATGCAGCGAGCCTCCAACGATCGCCGGCTACCACCACCCTGCCCTGGTTCTGCAGGTCCAGGAGATGCGCGAGGACTGACCGGCCTGCAGCGCCATTAAGGCGCGGATCAAGCCCTTTGTACATGTGCATGACCATCTCCGGAATATGTCCATCTCCCAACTCAAGCAGTTTCAATATCTGGCGTTCGCGTTGCCGACGGTGCCCGATCATGCCGCGCACCAGCTGCCTTGGATTGTCGACCGCAGGACCATGTGCGGGATAATAGACACGGTCATCGCGTTCATAAAGTTTCTGCAGACTGGCGATATACGCGGCCATATCGCCGTCGGGCGGACTTACGACGCTTGTGGACCATTTCATGACATGGTCGCCAGTAAACAACGCACGCGTTTCAACCAGTGAATAACACAAGTGGTTGGACGTGTGCCCTGGCGTTGCAACAGCTTCAATTGTCCAGCCATCGCCGCTTATATGCTCGCCATCCTTGAGGATTTGGTCTGGAGTATAATCGGGATCAAAGGCTGAATCGGCACGTGGACCATCATCGCGCAAGACCAGTGGTGCGCATCCGATAATCGGGGCACCTGTCAATGCCTTGAGCGGTGCTGCGGCAGGAGAATGGTCGCGGTGCGTATGGGTGCACAAGATTGCTGCGACCCTGGCGCTGCCAATTGCTTCCAATATTGCCTCGATATGACCCTGGCCATTAAGATCGGCAGGGTCACTTATGCTCTGACCACTTCCGACTGGGCCGGGATCGATAACAGCAACGTCAAGACCGGCGCCTACCAGCCATGTCTGGGTGCCGGTGAAAGTGTAAGGTGAAGGGTTGGGCGCCAGCACTCGGCGCACCAATGGCTCGTGCCTCTCGGTTTCACCCGCTTTGATGGTATCTGGCCAGTTCATCATTTTGATATGGCCCATCTCGGCCCAAAGAAAAAGGGGCGGTTGTCAAAACCGCCCCGACAGACCAGAATAATGGACTTCGAACTCGAAAGAATATGCGAACCTGTCAGTTCCGATCCGCTTGGGATTCCAACCTGCGGATCTGGTGTTCGAGCTTTTTCATAACGTCCTTGCGAACGCCCTCGGGTATATCCTTGTCGCCTGAAATATCGCTGCGGGCCTCACGCAGACCGTCCAGGGCGGCCAGTCGGGCTACCTTTGCCTGCCCCTTGCCGCACATGACTATGCGTATGTGGGAATTGTTCTTACCATCAAATCCCTCGACATTGGTGGTGACGGCTTCGCCATTCTTACAGTTTCTGGTTATTTCGCTGATATCGATTTCGGGTATGTAGGATGATGCCATTTTCATCGCATGCGCCCTTGCAACTTCTGCATGACCTCGAGCGATCTCGGCAGAGGCCCGCGCACCCTCAGCTTCTGCGCTTGCGTCAAAGGCCTCGTCCCGTACCCTGTCAGCATCAAGTCGCGAAGCTTCTGCCTCTGCAACCATCTTTGCAAGTTCGCTTTCGGAAAGTTCCTTTTCAGTCCGGAAAATGAAGGTTTTTCCATTTCGTTCAAGCTTAGTGACTGCGCCACCTTCCGCTTCATGACCGACAACATCGATGGTCTTGCCGTCGCTGTTGATCCGGATGACTTTCACGTGCTTCTTCACGATTTCTGGTGTGGGCACGTCGACGGTGGGTTCGTCGTGCGCTGTGACGGCTGGAACAATGGTCGCGGTCAACGGCAGGATGATGGCGGTGGCCACCAATATACCGAATTTGCCAACAAAGCGGCGTGTTTTGCTCGCGTCTTTCATTGTCAATCTCCTCAATCTCTCGATAATGGTCTTTGGGGAATTAAGCGCCGTTGCGAAAGTAGGTACGCCGTCAAACGCGGTGCGCGCCAGTGCCTGCCCGTAAATTGCACGCTCCTGCGCGTCTTTTCCAGCCATCACGCGGGCATCGCAAGCCGCCTCCTGGTCGAAGCGGAATGCATTCCAGCTCATCCACGCGATCGGGTTGAACCATTGAATGCACAAGACGATAAATGCCACGAGATTTGCATAAAGGTCGCCCGACTTGTGATGGGCAATCTCATGCGCAATCGCGAGCTCACGTTCGGCAGTCGAATAGGTCTTCGCAAAGTCCAGGGGAACGGCGATGTACCGCTTCACCAACCCGAAGGCGAGCGGTCCAGCAACTTGGTCCGACATCACGACTTTCACATTGTCGACGACCGCGATTTCTTGCGCGCCGCCCAGCAGGTCATCGCGCATCGACGCATAGCGGATCATCTGCACGATGAAAAACAAGGCTGCACCACCGATCCAAAGGGTCAATCCCAGCGCTGCATAGTTTATCGAACCTGTTGCGACCGTTTCGCCAGCTGCCTGCGCTGCTTGTTGCGACAATGGCACTCCTGCAACTATGGATTCGCGCACAGCATCACGGACCGCTTGCGAACTCTCGCTTGCCGGTGCGATAGCTGCATCGGAAATACGTGGCATCAGCAAGCGAAATGCCGGTATCAACCATAACGCATAAGCGACGCCTGGACCGAATAGCTTCGCAACCGGCCTGCGTATGATTAATATGATAGCCATCAGCAGGCTCGTGACCACCAGGCTATCGAACAACCACGTGCTCATGATTTCATCTCCCTCAACAACCTCTCGATTTCGGATATATCGGCTTTGCTCAGCTTTTCCTGTTCTGCGAGATGCGCAACTAGCGGCATGAACTTGCCTCCGAAAAGCCGGTCGACCAGTCGCCTGGATTCATGGGTGACGTACTCTTCCCGCTCGACCAGCGGCGAATACAAGAAGCGCCGGCCGTCAGCCCGATGGGCGACGGCCGCCTTTGCCAGAAGACGTGACAACAAGGTCTTGACCGTGGGCAATGTCCAGTCACGATCCGCCGGAAGGCGCTTTGCGACATCGATTGCCGTCAAGGGTGCCTGTTCCCACAATATTTCCATGATAGCGAGCTCTGCATCGCTGATACGTTCTGGCATTTCAAATCTCCGACTACATATGTAATCGATTCGACTACATATGTAAACGTAGTTCGTCCGTGGCCATTGGCTTTTTGTCGAAGTTTTTTACACACGCCCAAATGGTTAAGAGCCTGATAACTAGTGAGATCATTGTAATATAAAGATTTTTAAAAACTGGCACAAGCGGTGCATTACCATGAATGTTCAACACCCACTCAAGCAAGGACGGGTGGTTTGCTACTGGTCTCGCACCACCCGTCCTGGCTTATCTCCCCCCGAAATCTCGTGACAAAACAAAACAGGGGCCGGAATCCCTTCGGATTCCAGCCCCTTTTCTAGACTTGAAGGCTGACTTGGTTACATGCGAACGCGCAGGCTTGCCCCCATGTAGCGATCTGCATCGCGTGGGATATGCAGCCGCTGGCCCGCGCTGGTGTTGAGCAGGACATAGCTATCATCAGTGATGTTGCGCATCATGAATGTGACGCGATAAGTATCGTCGGGATCTGAATAGCCGACGCTCGCATTCCACAAGCCATAGCTGTCGATTGGCCCGCTCTCGCCCAGGTCGGAGAACTGTGCACCGACATGGTTGTAGGCCGTCCGGACATACACCTTGGCATCGGCACCAAAAATGGTGAATGGAGTTTCATAGGCTGCGCCGACATTCCAGCTCCACTTGGGAGCCAATGGCAGGCGCGTTCCATCACGGGCATCGGGAGCATTTGTCAACGGGTTCGGATTGAACCTGCGCACCTTTGCATCGGCATAAGCAATATTGGCAAACAGGTCGAGGCCCTCGACCGGGTTGGCCAGCGCGTCGAGTTCGAACCCGGTGCTGCGAACCGTTCCTGCATTGGTCAGGTTGGTCACGACCGCTCCATTCAGCAGCACGAAGTTATTCGCCTGGAACCCGTCATAGGTTACCTGGAAAGCCGATGCATTCAGCTGGATCCGGTTGTCGGCAAAACGGCTCTTGAAACCGAGTTCGAACGAGTCCGATGTTTCCTCGTCGATCGGAACCGAGTTGGTGGGAGCGGTGTGATTGAAGAAGACGTTGAATGCTGGCCCCTTGTAGCCGCGAGTATAGCTGCCATAGAACATCAGGTCTTCGGTCGGCTTCATTGTCAGGACAGCCTTACCCGAAAAGTTGCTGTTTGACGACGATCCGGTCGAGAGGACTGTGCCATTGCCACCGCTTGCGATGGTTCCGCCTGCAGGCGCACCTGAAATCCCGGCACCGGTCGCTGGAAGGCCTGTCGCACGATTGACACCTGGGAAGCGACGATGCGCATAATCGATCGAATCATGGGTCCACCGGGCACCGAGGGTCAATCCAATCCAGTCGGTGAAATCATAGGTCGCCTGGCCGAATAACGCGTAGTTTTCGATTTCGACAAGGCTGTTGGACGTCGCGGTCGGGAACAAGGTATTCACCGT
>JBATDO010000159.1:0-6797 GCA_049663505.1 Sphingorhabdus sp. | reverse complement strand
CCTTTTCCCTGTCTGCATGTCCTGCCGGATCATGCAGGGCTGCGAACAGCGAAATTATCGCACGGGTCACCGAAGAGTTCTTGGCAAGCGCAGCTACGATCGTCGGCATACCATAAGCAACACCAGTCTGACGCAAATAGCGGTACCAAGCACGCAGCCAGATGACAGCTTGCGGATCGAGACCCGCAATTGTGACGAGCTGGTTGAAAACATCGTTTTCGGCATGACCATCGAGGACTTGGCTCAATGCGCCTTCAAGAACCAGGGCACGTTCCATAACGGTTGCGACATCGCCGCCACGCAAGGCTAATCGGAAATCATGGATGTAATTGCTGTCGCCAAGCGCAGTCGGAGATTCCTCAAGCACATCAAAGCCAAAATTTTCAAGTGCGGGAACAATATGGCTGAGCGGCATGGCGCCGCCTGCGCTGTAGACCTTCAGCCGCAAATGGTCACCGCCTGCAGACAATCTTGTCACACGGCTGTGATCACGTTCCATGTTGAGCAGGCCGATCATGTCCCGGGCAGCTTCGTCTGTCGAATAGTGATTGCGGTAGCTTGCTGGAAATGCAGATGCATAACGCACCACCATTGCAGCGGCGCGCTTATCATCAGTCAAGCGGGCAAGCGCTGATTCAACGGCAGGTTCCCAGCCGCGCACCATCAATTCCAGCTTGTCGCCGAGCTTTTCTTCGTCGACTTTCAGATAGCGGTCCGGCAAATCAAGTGTGTAGCGCAACAGCGCAACGCCTCCGTCTTCGAGGCTTATGCTCCAACTCAGCAGCGCGCCCCCTGTGGCTTCGACCAACATGTTTTCAATTTGCTTGCGCATGCCGGTCGAGACATCATCGCGCGGCAACCAGACAAAGATATAGAGATGCCTGCCAAGAGGCGATCGAATCGCGAGTAATTTGGGTCTGGGCCGATCATTGAGCGACATTGCCGTCAGCGTCACACGTTCCAGTTCTGACAGCTTGAGCGACACCAGCAAGTCGTGTGGCAAGGATGTGAGCGCGTGGGTCATGGCTTTGCCGGCGTGGCCTGAGGGGTCAAAACCGAAACGTTCCATGAGGTTGGCAAGATGTGTCCGCAGAACAGGAATTCGGTCCGGCGCCGTTGCCAGGGCCGCGCTCGTCCAAAGACCTGCGGTGAGCGAGACGCCCGTAATCTTGCTGCCACTGCATATGGGGACCACCACCAGGTCAAGCTGCACATGACGGTGCACGCTCGACACGCGATTGGCCTTCAATACCAGTGGGGCACGCCCACCCTCTTCGAACCATTTTATTGCAAGGCCCACACTGTCTTCAGAAAGCAGCGGCTCGTCACTGACGCGCGACAGGCCAAGTCGA
Source organism: Sphingorhabdus sp. (assembly GCA_049663505.1). Taxonomy (GTDB): domain Bacteria; phylum Pseudomonadota; class Alphaproteobacteria; order Sphingomonadales; family Sphingomonadaceae; genus Sphingorhabdus_B. The sequence continues at coordinate 5,445 of JBATDO010000159.1, read as the reverse complement.
CTTGACCTGGTGCCGTCAGTTGCAAGATTTTCATGCCCCAACACCGTCATGTTGTTGTCGAGGAACCAGCTTACGAGCGCGGCCCCTTCGCCATCGGGCAGGCTGCCTGCATCTTCAGACATCGCGCCCAGCATGTTGCGCCAATCAGTAACGGCTCCGCGAACATCGCGCAGTACCGCGAGGAGTTCTTCCTTGAGCGCCCTGCGTTCCTTGGCATCAACCCGGTCGGTCTCGAGATAAATGAATGATTCTCGCTTGTCGGACGCGTCGCGTTTGTGGTTTATCGATGTCAATATACCTGCATCGTCGCGCGTTGTGCCCAGAACAGGATGGATGATCCGCTTGACGCCAATACCATTGGCGGCAACGCAAGATGAAATTGAATCGACAAGGAAAGGCATGTCATCGTTGTTCATCGCGATCCGCATGACCAGCCGACCCTGCGCATCGGCAAAGCTATCTAAGGCAATCGCAGATACTCCCGCCTTGCGCTTGTGCGCCAACTGCAGGGTAAAATGAGCTGCCTCTTCACATGCCTTGGCATCGAAACCCTCATTCTCGCCTGGCAATGCGCTTTGCGAGAAGGCCGCCGCCATGGCCTTCATCAAGGCCTTGTCGATTTTTATAGATGAATTTGACGTTTTGGCGACAGCCATGAAAATTTCTCCTGAACCCACGACGATCCTTTTTCGCCCCTCTAATATACGGCGCGAACGATTGTAATTTTATTTCAATGCTTATGCCGTCGTTCTGGCCACGATACAAGTAACGTCCGTAACCTGTTGCGAGGATTATTGCTCCTGTGTAGCGTGGGCAAAACGCCCCAAGGGCTGGAGGGATTTATATGGACAAGCGACTGACGATCTACATCTTGATCGGGATGATCTTCGGGGTCCTGGTTGGCACTGGACTTTTTTATGGAGTTGAGCCTCAGATCGTCAAGGAATCCATCCTTCCCTGGTTCAAGCTCCTGTCCGATATATTCCTTCATCTCATCAAGTTGCTGGTTGCGCCGCTTATCCTGTCAACGATAGTCGTGGGCATCGCCCATATGGGTGACAGCTCGGCACTCGGACGCATCGGCTTTCGTGCCATCAGTTGGTTCATAATTGCCAGCCTGATATCGATCAGCCTTGGTCTTTTGATGGTGAATCTATTTGAGCCGGGAGTGGGCGCCCCCATTCCTGAATCGGCAGCCGCTGTCGTCGGTGAAGTGAAGGAGCTCAAGGCCACAGAATTCATCCTCTCGATATTTCCCAAAAATGCCTTCGAAGCCATGGCAACCAACAACATACTCCAGATATTGGTATTCTCCCTGTTTGCAGGTGTTGCCCTGTCTGCAATGGGCGAAAAAGGTGCGCCTCTCGTTCGTGGAGCCGATGCACTGGCCGAAATGATGCTGCAAATTACCGGCTATGTGATGCGTTTTGCGCCCTTTGCCGTGTTTGGCGCGTTGGCCAATGTCGTTGCCAGCAATGGCCTTGCCATATTGGGAACCTTTGCTCAGCTGCTATTCGAATTCTATCTTTCGCTGCTGATCCTTTGGGTCATATTGCTGGGCGTTGGAGCCATATTCCTGCGCGGCAGGATATGGATGCTGATCCGCTACATCCGCGAGCCTCTGCTCATCGCATTCTCAACGGCATCATCCGAAGCTGCGTTGCCCAAATTGTTCGAGCAACTTGACCGATTTGGCGTTCCGCGTCGGATCTCCGGTTTCATGCTGCCTCTTGGCTACAGCTTCAATCTCGATGGTTCGATGATGTACATGAGCTTTGCGACGATATTCATCGCGCAGGCTTATGGAATAGACCTGAGTATTGGAACGCAGATCGTGATCCTGCTCACCTTGATGATCAGTTCCAAGGGCGTTGCAGCGGTTCCGCGTGCCAGTCTCGTGGTGATAACAGGCACTCTTGCCATGTTTGGCCTGCCTGTTGAGGGGATCGCGATCATCCTGGGCATAGACCAGTTTCTTGACATGGGTCGCACTGCAACCAACGTGGTGGGCAACGCCGTTGCGACCTCTGTCATCACGAAGTGGGAAGGAATGCTCGAAGAACCCGAACCGGTGTTTGTGGAGCACCCCCATGCTCCTGCCCATACTCCGCATCACGGCGCACGCGGTCTCGATCTTGCAGAAGACATGGTGACCGACGAGAGGACTACAAAAATTTAGCCGAAAAGCTTCTGGCCAAGAAGGGTGCCCTTGGCCCCCTTGCTATCGAGAATGAAACGCATGTTGTGATGATCCTTGCGCCAACGGCGCGCAACGATACGTTCACCTGGACGCGACGCATCGTCAAGCAGCACCCGTCCGCCAGGTCTCAGGTTAGGAAAAAGGCTTGCGGCAGCCCCTCGCACATGCGGATGGATTGCCCAGGGGGGACCGTCTACGACGAGCAGATCGATTTCTGCAGGGACGTCACTCAACTGGTACCAATGGCCCGGCCAGCCCTGGGGAGGAACTCCAAGCGGCGCGTGCCGGATATCGGCTGACATTTCGTTACCCTCGATCCATTGCCGGGTAACCGCGGCGAACTCCTTGTGCTGATCGTAGCTGATGCACTTCCCACCGCCATTTAGCTGAAGCGCTCGGGCTATGACAAATGTCGATGCGCCGCAGCCCAGTTCAACAACGTGCAAGGGACGCAGTTCTTCTATGGCTTTCACAATATGCCACAGGAAATTCGTATCTGCCTTCCAGCTGCCCAGATTAGGCAACGCGTCAAGCGGCAACCCAAGATGCTCCAGTAGCGCCGTCTTGTCGGCCTTGAAACCGCCGTGCATACTGCGCAGCAGCCAAGGCCACTGGACCGCACCATAGGCCAACACCATCGCCCGGTCGCTGAGGGAGAGATCAAGTCCGATATCATCGAGCGGCAATAATGCCGTGGTTTCACGTGTTGTCATTTCCACCGCCAATGCGCCGTTGCACAGTTCTGGGCAACCGACATTATCCAGTTCGGCGCAAAATAAGAACGCCTCGAAGCCGAACGGCGTTGGAAACCCTGCAGATCTTCGATTGTCTGCATCTGGTTTTCAGCAATTGCCCGGGGCGCTGAAACGGCGCGCTGCGCGGCTGGATAGCATGACCGAAATCATGGGTGGAGCATTAGATCGAGCACCCCAGGTGCGCGCTATTGCACGATTTTTACCCAAGACTTGATCCGACAAGCCGGGTCCATGAAATCTGGGCCAGACCGTGTGTCGAGCACAAATTCCAACATTTCAAGCTTGTGGACCAAGCCGGACCGGCATTGCAATTTCATGAAAAAAAGTCCCAACTTCGTTTTTCACACTGTGCTTTGACAAACCGGAAAATCCCTCGATAAACAGGCTATAATAATAACAGGAGAGACTGCATGGTGGGTCGCGCGGCGCAGAATGACAGGAACGCTTCAGCGAAATTGCATGGCACTGTTCCAAAAGATGCCATCACGAGTCCGCGGGTACTTCTTTGGACATTGATGATCGTCTATGTCCTCAATTTCCTCGATCGCCAGATCGTCAACATCTTGGCTGAACCCATTAGCCGTGACCTGGGACTTTCAGACACGCAGATTGGCTTGCTGACTGGATTGGCGTTTGCGCTTTTCTATACATTTCTTGGCATTCCCATTGCCCGATTTGCCGACAATCCCCGCACCAATCGCGTGGGATTGATATCGATTTCTCTCGGCATCTGGTCCGCGATGACTGCTGTTTGCGGGTTAGCCCAAAGCTACACGCAGCTATTACTCGCGCGGATCGGCGTGGGTGTGGGCGAAGCTGGCTGCACTCCGGCTGCCCACTCATTGATCACGGACAGCGTTCCGATCGAAAGGCGCTCATCTGCGATTGCATTTTACGGATTGGGAATCCCCATAGGTAGCCTGCTCGGCCTGGTTGTTGGCGGCCTTCTCAACGATGCTTATGGTTGGCGTAGAGCGTTCATGGTAGTCGGCGTGCCCGGATTGATCATGGCGATTTTGCTGCTCTATCTCCTGCGCGAACCGCGCAAGGCGCTCATGGCCCAGCAGGCAATCACCGGCGAGAAGCCCCGAGCCACCTTGTCAACCCGGGACGCCTTAAAAGAGGTTTTCAGCTCGCGGGCATTCATTATGCTCGCCATTGCTGCGTCGTTCACGGCCTTCTTGTCTTATGGCAAGGGAGTCTGGGCCGTCATCCTGTTCATTCGCTCTTTCGGTCTCAGTGCGGGTGAAACCGGGACATTGCTCGGAGTGGTGCTGGGGCTTGCTGGCGTGATCGGGACATGGCTTGGTGGAGCGCTTGCGGACAGGTTCGGACAGGTTGAAAAGCGGCATTTGCTGACGACTCCAGCGATCGGCATGGTCGTGGCTGCCCCCATTTTGTTTCTTGGCTATTATTCGACCGACTGGCGCGTTGCGATCGCCTTGCTGTTCGTGCCAACGGTGCTGAATGCTGCCTATTACGGTCCCACATACGCCTGTGTTCAAGGGCTGGTAAAACCGGAGGCGCGGGCAATGGCAAGCGCGGTCATGCTGTTTGCTCAGAATCTCATCGGTCTTGGGCTAGGCCCGTTGCTGTTCGGAATGATGTCGGACGCATTTAAGCCAATGGCCGGCGACGACAGCGTACGCTGGGTCCTGTACGGAGCAGCCTGGCTTGGCTTGGTTCCAGCCTTTTTCTTCTGGCGGGCTAGCCTAAGGCTGAAAAGCGAACTGAAAAGCGGCTGAGCGCATCATGGCCGGATCGTAATGGGGGCACCGTCGGGCACAAGATGCCAGATTTGGTCTATCTCGTCGTTGCTAACTGCAATGCAGCCATCGGTCCAATCCGTTTCGATCACTGGCCCGGTTGTCCCATTAGGTTGCCCATGGATGAAAATTTCGCCGCCGGCTGACCGCCCGTGCGCTGCAGCAAAAGCCTCGTCTGCGCCATTGGGGTAAGAAATCTGCAGCGAGAGATGAAATCGGCTCTTCGGGTTGCGACCCGTGATGAAATAGGTGCCTTCAGGTGTCTTTTCATCGCCTTCGAACTGCTTGTGGCCTGCAGGAGATGCGCCAAAACGAATAGAAGTGTATCGCGCGATTTCCTTGGTGCCTGCAAACAGGATCAGTGTCCGGTCACTTTTGTCGACCAGCAAACGATCGGCCTGCACCATTGCTATCGCGCTCACATTGTCATCGTGCCCTTTGCCGGGTTGGTGTACCGCAACGAACAGAGCCATTGCGATCAGGATCCTAATCAGCAAAGGGATCTCGGACCAAGATAGTATCCTCGCGCTGAGGGGAAGTCGACACCAACGCGACAGGTGTTTCTATCAATTCTTGGACACGCTGGACATATTTGATCGCCTGCGCGGGCAAATCGGCCCAGCTTCGAGCGCCGGCGGTTGTTTCCTGCCACCCTGCCATTTCTTCATAAATCGGTTCGACCGCTGCCTGGTCTGCTGAATGCGCAGGAAGGTAATCATAGACC
>JBATDO010000158.1:0-1562 GCA_049663505.1 Sphingorhabdus sp. | reverse complement strand
GTTGGGCGCAGGGTCTCTCCGGCATGGGCAGCGAGTGCGACAGTCGGACCGGACGCCCCGATACTGTCGCCGCCGCAGGCACTGGCCCTTCTTCGAGAAGGCCATACCATTCTCGAACTTGCCGATGGCCTGCAACTGCGCCGTTCCCGGCTGATGCAGGTGAACCGGATCGAACTCACTGGGTTCGGATCAACATCGGTGGACAGGTTGAAGGCCATGGGGCTGTTTTCCGAAATCATCAGCTGGAAACTGCGTCTGTTCGTCCCCGACGATGCGGTGGCAGGTTCGGCGGTGATCGGGCGACTGTTCGAGCGGCATCCCTTGGCCCGCATCGCTGACCGGAAGGCGGCCTGATATGAGCAGGATTTCCAACCGCGCGGCGGAATTGTCCGAACGGCTTGCGCAGAGCGCGCAGGCTGTTTGCCGTCACTATCTGCCCGCAGGCAAGCGCGAAGGCCGCTACTGGATGGTCGGCGATGTTGCGGGAACGCAAGGGCGCAGCCTCTACGTCCGCCTGTTCGAGACCGAGCGCGGCGCAATCGGCAACTGGGTCGATGCCGCGACCGGCGAGCATGGCGATCTCGTCGATCTTATCCGATTGAACCAGCGGCATGGTCGATTGGCCGACACCATCGACGAAGCCGAACGCTTCCTCAGCCTGCCACCATCGGCCTCGATCAATGAGCACACCGCTGCAGCCTTCGCCAAGCCTGCACGAGCAGGGTCCACTACCGCTGCCAGACGCCTGTTCGCTGCTTCGAAGCCACTCTCCGGATCGCTGGCCGCAACCTACCTGCTAACTCGCGGTATCACGCAACTGACCAACATGAACGCCTTGCGGTTCCACCCACGCTGCTATTACCGGGCAAACGATGAAGATGTACCGGACACGCCCGGAGCATTCCCGGCACTGATCGCAGCGGTTACCGATAATGAAGGTTCGCAGACCGGCACGCACCGCACTTGGCTCAATCCGGCAGGTTTGGAAAAAGCCCAAGTCGCATCGCCGCGCCGGGCCATGGGCAACATTCTCGGCAACGCAGTCCGGTTTGGAATTGCGGATGACGTCCTGATCGCGGGCGAAGGCATCGAGACCATGCTGTCATTGCGCGAAGTCCTACCGAACATGCCGATGGCAGCCGCAACCTCATCAGCCCATCTCGCTGCCATCCTGTTCCCGCCAACACTCCGGCGTCTCTATGTCGCGCGCGACCGGGATGCTGCAGGCGACGCGGCGTTTGGCATTCTGACCGACCGAGCACAGGCAGCAGGGATCCCACTTATGTCGCTGATGCCTGACCTCGCCGACTTCAACGACGACCTGCGCGAACATGGCGCATCGGTGCTTGGTCGGCAGGTTTGCCTTCTGCTGCACGAGCAGGATCGGACACGCTTCTCCAACGACACTGGCTGAGCCTATACGGGGTCGGAGGATCGCGCTTGGGTGGCGCGCACTATCCAGAGTCAGGTTCCCGGCCACGCCCGGCCTTCCGGGGAGGCGTCCGAGAGACCGGCTGCCGGGAGGCCGCAATGGCGGTCATGCGGCTATTTTCCGGCGGCGC